>NZ_JAPWAL010000020.1:0-40605 GCF_041432905.1 Rothia sp. 27098_8_161
CGGAACCCCCGAAGGCCCCGGAACTCGCGCCGAACTGGGTTATTACGCCGCCCCGAAGGCGCGCGGAAAGGGTTATATGACCGAGGCTCTGCGAGCCGTCCTCGGCTACGCTTTCGACCCGCTCGGGTTGGGTCTTGATACCGTCCGCTGGACCGCCCTGGCGGGTAACGAGGCCTCTGAACGAGTGGCGGTTAAGGTGGGTTTCACCGGCATCTATGACGATATTGACCCGAACTCCGGTCGCCCCGACGAGAACGGTCACCCGGTGCAGCATCGGGTACGCCGAGCTGATATGAACCGCGCACAATTTGTGGCGCTCTGGGCTAACTAAACTGCGCTCTGGATGTAACGTGCACGAGGTTGAGTGGGAACCCGCAAAAGCTACCTGATGCCGAAGCCGCGGAATGAGCCGCTCGGCTCCTCCCACTCGACAAGTACCTCATCCACGCGTCCGGCGGTGTCGTCACCGTGCAGCACATCCACCAGGCGAGTGCAGGAGGCGGCGGTACCTTCCGCAACAACTTTCACGCGCCCGTCGTCCAGGTTTTCGGCGTAGCCGGTTAGGCCCATAGGCTTTGCGGTTCCGGCGCACCACCAACGGAAACCCACACCCTGCACCTTGCCGCTCACGAAAGCGACGAGGCGGATTTCGGCGGGTTCTGCCGGGGTGCGGTCGGTGAAGAAATCAAAGAAACCCATGGGCCCTCCCGGGGACATCTCATTGAGGGTGGTCTGATGGAGTGAGTGCCGATGATGGCGCTCTAACAGTTTCTATAGCTTTAGTTTAGAGGGTGCGGGGTGCCTGTTGCCTGGTTGCCCTGCATATGCGCCGTGAAGAGTTGAATAAGGGTAGAGCAACCGAAGCCGCGCTCTGAAAAGGAGTAACATTAGGGACATTCACTAAGCGGCAACCCTGACCACACAGATACCTACCCGTATACAACCCATCCCTGGAGGATCATTGAGTTCACGCCCTAAAAAAGCGCCTCTTGTCGGTAACCCGGCAAAGACACCCTACAAGCCCTGGCCTGCTCTCTGGTCCCTCGTCGTTGGCTTCTTTATGATTCTTGTGGATGGCAATATTGTCACCATCGCCCTGCCGCATATGCTGCAGGATTTGGAGGCGTCCCTGTCGGAGGGCATGTGGGTGACGAGCGCCTACCTGCTGGCGTATGCTGTGCCGTTGCTCATCACCGGCCGTATGGGTGACCGCTTCGGTCAGAAGAACCTGTACATGATCGGTATGGGTATTTTTACGCTCGCTTCCCTGTGGTGTGGTCTGGCGGCGGATGTTGAATCGCTCATCGCTGCCCGCGTGGTGCAGGGCCTGGGCGCATCGTTGATGACCCCGCAGACCATGTCTCTGATTACGCTGATGTTCCCGCCGAATGCGCGTGGTGTTGCCATGAGTATTTGGGGTGCGACCGCGGGTATTGCCGCGCTGGTCGGCCCAATTCTGGGCGGAGTGCTGGTGGATACCCTCAGCTGGGGCTGGATCTTCTTCATCAATATTCCGGTCGGCATTCTGGGTATGTTCCTGGCGTGGCGTAATGTGCCGGTGTTCGAGCAGAAGAAGCACAGCTTCGACTGGTTAGGTGTGGTGCTTTCGGCGATTGGTCTGTTCCTGCTGGTTTTCGGTATTCAGGAAGGCACCACCTACGATTGGGGTATCATCACTGATTCGTTCATGGGCACCGGCATTGCGGTGAGCGTGTGGGGCCTGATTATTGCCGGCATTATGGTGCTGGCGCTGTTCATTGGTTGGCAGGCTATTAACTCGCGTGAGCCGCTGGTTCCGCTGAGCCTGTTCAGTGACCGTAACTTCTCCGTGTCGAACGTGGGTATCGCTGCGATGGGCGTGGTTGCTATCAGCATGGCGTTCCCGCTGACCCTGTACCTGCAGCAGGTAGAGGGCCTGAACCCGACTGAGGCGGCACTGATGACTGCACCGCTAGCTCTGTCCTCGGGTGCGTTGGCACCGGCGGTGGGTGCGCGCCTGAACCGCTATGACCCGAAGTGGATTGCGGTGATTGGCTTTACGCTGTTGGTTATCGGTTTTGCTTTGCTACGCCCGACGATGGTTGCTGACGGCAACCTGTGGCTGATGGTTGGCCCGATGATTATTCTGGGTGCGGCAAACGCCTGCATCTGGGGTCCGTTGTCGGTGTCTGCGACTCGTAACCTGCCGCCTGAGCGTGCCGGTGCCGGTTCGGGTGTGTACAACGAGACCCGCCAGATGGCGTCGGTACTCGGTTCGGCTGCAATCACTACGATTATGGCTTCTGCAATTACCTCGCATCTTTCCGCGTTGGGTCCGGCTGTCGCAGCGGGCGGTAGCTCTCACGGCGGTGCTGGAGGCGGCGTGCTTCCGCAGATCCTGCGTGAACCCTACGCGGCGGCAATGGCGGATTCCATGATGTTGCCCCTGGCCGCTTCGGTTGTGGGTGCGGTTGTGTGCCTGTTCTACGCCTCCGCAAAGACCTCCGGGGCGAAGGCTGCCGTACAGAACGCTGAGGCAGAGTCTGAGGTAGAAAACACTAAATAGAGGCTTATCAGAGCGCTTTTACGTAATGTTCGCCATGTCAACGCAAATACGGTGCGTACACCGGGACAAGGCATATAAACGCTGTGTATGATGAAGCGAGGTCATTGTTGCTCTGAGGTGTCAAAACCTCACGAAAAACAGTGACCCGCTGTTCTTTTAAGCGGCATCCCGCGCCACCATACTTGTTTGGGGTGCCGTACTACAGTGCATACATAATTCACTCTCACGCATCGGCTGCGCCTGATGATCCAACGGTTCACTCAACGCCACCCACGGCTACTCGCATCATCACGAGGGTCTTCGCGCACATCCATGCGAACAAACACAAGAAGAGATACAGATGCCTTTCTCCTTTTCTACTCGAGCGGCACGTACCGCGCTTGCCTCGGCGGCTCTGCTGGTGCTCGGTACTGTAACCGCACCTGCCGCTAATGCATACAACCCTGATATTGACGGCGACGGCATCCCCAACACCTGGGAGATGAAGGGCTATGACGCCGATGGCGACGGTAAGGTAGACGTGGACTACCCCGGTATGGGCGCTAGCCCGCTGAAGAAGGACCTCTTCGTGGAGATGGACTACATGCCCGACCTGCTCGCCAGCGAGGATGAGCTCGACCGCATTACCGAAATCTACGCGAAGCTACCGATCCGCAACCCCAATGGCACCACCGGCATTAACATTCACCTGGACGCCGGTAGTGCCCGTAGCGCCAAGTACAACCTAGGTGGCGGCAATGAAGTGGCGCACGAGCAGCTGGACGATAAGATGCAGCGCTGGGGTGATCTCTACATCGAAAATATGGATCCGAACCGTCGCAGCGTCTTCCACTACATGATTTGGGGCGACTCCTACGGCGATAAGGGCTCCTCCGGTCAGGGTTATATGGGCGGTCGCGGCTTCATCGTGACCGTTGGCCCGCGATTCTGGGGTAAGTCCGCAATCTCCGATGTTCGCGTGGCAACCTTCGTGCATGAGCTCGGCCACAACCTCGGTCTGGGCCACGGTGGCACCGATGACGTGAACTACAAGCCGAATTATATGAGCATTATGAACTACCGCTACCAGCTGCGTGGTCTGGAGCGTGCAGACGGCACGAAGTACTTCGGCTACTCGACCCGCGCCTACAAGGATCTGGACGAAACTAAGCTAGACGAGAAGACCGGCTTCGGTCGTAACGCCTATGGTTTCTACTACAACGGCAAGCCCGCGTGGGAAGCTATAGACTTCAACGGTAACGGTAAGATTGACGACGAGCCGGTTGAGGCGGACATTAACGGTGACGGTAAGAAGACCGTGCTGACTGCGCCGAACGATATGAAGACCTTCAAGCTGCAGGCTCAGGGCAAGGAAGTTCAGCGGGGTGCGTACTCTCCCGAGGCAGAGCTCTCTGGCGAGATTGAAGACAACGAAATGACCGCTGAGTACGCTCGTGCTGAGGGTCTGGTTCCCGCGAAGGACTAGCCTCTAGCGGCTACCAGCGGTAACCGATAGGCCAAGCTTCCTCAATAGCGCAGGTCAATAGCACAGGGGCCCGGCATCCGTTATGGATGCCGGGCCCCTCGTTTATGTTTGTCCCTTTAGCGGGTGATGGTTGCCGAAGCTCTCAAACCAGCCAGGTTCTTGAAGGTGTACTCGCCACCCTCGGTCAGCTGCATTGCGACACTACCGCTGGTAATCTGAGCGGTGGTGGTCAGGGTGTAGCTGGAGGTTACCTCGGTGAAGTACACCGGAACCAGCGAAGCCAGCACCTGTGCGTAGCTCACGCCGTCCTTCGCGGTGGCTTCCAAGAAGTCGGAGGTGCGGATGTCTAGTACACCGGTCCAGACGTTGTTCTCGATGATCGGCTCGTAGAACTTTGCCGTGTATGCGACGCCGTTGAACGCCGCCACGGCGGGGTTGTTGGTCTTCGCGCCGCCCTCGCTCTTGGCGAGTGCCGGGATCTCAACGTCGTTATCGATGTCCCACAGCAGCGGGTCGGTGACATCCTCGGCGGTGGGGAAAGTGAACTCGAAGGTCACCTGCAGGTGCGCGGAGCCGTACAGCCAGGTGCTACCCTGGAACTCGCCCTTGGAGTTGATGGGTGCGGAAATCCATAGGCCCGCACCACCGTACAGGCCTGCGCCGACGCTACCGCCGGGGGTAAAGGCGCCGCCGCCGGCACTCTGCGGGGTGGTGGAGGTTGCGGTGATGTTGGGTACCTGCACGGTGTAGGAGTCCAGACCGTAGCGGGTGTCAAAGTCGTTGGTGGGGTTCGAGTTGAACGCCTGGGTGAAGACACCGAACTTTAGAGTCGGGGTTTCCTGCGCATCGGTGGACGCCGCGTAGGCGGGTACCGCCGCTGCGGTTGCGATGACGGGGGTGCCCCACACGGCACCCTTGATGAGGGCGCGGCGGTTCAGGCCATTAGTGATGTTCGGCGAAGAAGTCATGGATCTCTCTTGTTATGAAGAATGTGGTGATGCATGTGATTTGAATTACTGATACTCTAATGTAATCCAGCTCATCTTCAAAATTATCTCAACTTTTACCTCAATGTATGAACATTGTGGCACCCAGCTCACATAGCGAGTGAAACGGGAGCATTATGGAAACTGTGGAGGACGTCCTCCCGGAAAACTCCATAGAAACACCACCGGTCACCACACACACACTTAAGGAACACAATATGGCATTTATGAAGAGCGCACGCATCACGCTCGCCTCCCTCTCAGTGCTTTGCTTGGGTACTATTGCAGCCCCCGCAGCAAACGCCTACAGCCCCGATATTGACGGCGACGGCATCCCCAACACCTGGGAAATGAAGGGCTACGACGCCGACGGAGACGGCAAAATCGACGTCGACTTCCCCGCAATGGGCGCAGACCCCAACCACAAGGACATCTTCGTTGAGATGGACTACATGGCTGGCCTGCTACCCAGCGAAGACGAACTGGACCGCATCACCAAGATTTATGCCGACCTGCCCGTGCGCAACCCCAATGGCACCACCGGCGTGAACATTCACCTGGACGCCGGTAGTGCCCGCAGCGCCAAATACAACCTCGGCGGCGGCAACGAAATCAGCTACCAGGAACTCGACAGCGAGTTCAAGGCTCTCCACCGCATCAAGGCAACCGAAGGTAAGTTCAACCCCGCCCGCGAAGGCACCTTCCACTACGTCATCTGGGGTGACTACTACGATAACGGCACCTCCTCCGGGATCGCTAACTTCGGTGGTCGCAACCTCATGGTCACCGTCGGCCCGCACTTCTGGGGCAAGGCAAGCAGCGACATCCGCGTGGCAGTGTTTGTGCACGAGCTCGGCCACAACCTCGCCCTGAGCCACGGCGGCTGGGACGAAATCAACTACAAGCCCAACTACTATAGCGTCATGAACTACCAGTACACCCTCACCGGCGTGCCCATGGCTGACGGTAGCCGCTACTTCGGCTACTCCACCGCAGAGTATCGCATGCTCAACGAGGCGAAGCTGTACGAGGCACGCGGCTTTGGTCCCCGCGCGGCTGGATTCCTGTACAAGGGTAAGCCCGCCAACCAGCCGATTGACTTTAACGGCAACGGTAAGATAGACACCGAGCCGGTGTCCGTGGACCTCAACGGTGACGGCATGATTACCAACCTGGGCGCGGCAAACGATATGAAGGTGCTCCGCTTCCAGGCGACCGAAAACCCGGAGAAGGGCAAGGGCACCGAGCACATTGAACCGAGCGGCATTACCGCTGAACACGCTCGTTCGCTGGGCCTGATTAAGTAGGCTGACTGATCGGAATCTAACCGTTCTACACACTGCTGATAAAGAGCCTCGTCAGCTCAGTAAAATAGCAAGGCGCGGATACCGAATCATTATTCGGTATCCGCGCCTTTACTCTATGCAACTTTTCAGCTCAGCAGGGGAGCTTAGACAGCCTCGCTTACGCGGCCAGTATCCACCAAAACCTGCGCAATGTGGCCCAGCGCCTCCTCATTCTGCAGCGAAGAAACATCGCCCAAAGAACGACCCTGGTATAGCTCACCGAGTAGACGGCGAGTAATCTTACCCGAACGAGTCTTCGGGATATCAGCAACCGCCACAACATCCTTCGGCTTAGCAATCGGGCCAATGTGCTCACGCACATGATCAGTCAGCGCACCCTTCAGCTCATCCTCAGTCAGGGCCTTACCCTCATCGGTGAGCGTTACGTAGGCGACCGCCTGGTGACCGGTCAGTTCATCTTCCACGGGGCAGACACCAGCCTCAACCACAGCCGGGTGAGTCACCAGAGCCGACTCAATCTCAATCGTGGACAGACGGTGACCTGAAATGTTGATCACGTCATCAATACGGCCGAGGATGTACACGTTACCCTCTTCGTCTTCCTTCGCGCCGTCGCCAGCTAGGAACCAGCCGCGCTCGCCGTAGTGACGCCAGTAGGATTCCAGGTAACGCTGCGGGTTTTGCCACACGGTACGAGCCATGGACGGGCCAATCTTATCGACCACAATAAAGCCCTGCTTGCCCGGTTCGACCGGGTCGCCGTGCTCATCCACCAAGCGGGTGGATACGCCGGGAACAGCGCGGGTAGCGCAACCGGGCAGGGGAGTGCAGTGCGGGGTGCCCTCCGGGTAGGTGCCCTCGGGCGCGAATGCCGGGTCGTGCGGACGCGGTGAGCACACGGTCGAACCGGTCTCTGACTGCCACCAGGTGTCAATGAACGCCGCGGTGCCGCCGCCCACGTGCTGACGCAACCAACGCCACGCCTCCGGGTTGATGGATTCGCCCACCGAACCGAGCAGACGCACGGTCGAGAAGTCGTACTTGCCGGGCTCCGGGCCATTCGGGAACGCGCCCATGAGCGAACGAATCAGGGTCGGGGCGGTGTAGTAGTTGGTCACGCCGTAGCGTTCAATGACCTCAAAGTGGCGGCCGAAGTGCGGGGTGTTCGGGGTACCCTCGTAAATTACCTCGGAGACACCGTTCACCAGCGGACCGTAAATTTCGTAGGTGTGGGCGGTCACCCATGCGAGGTCGGCGGTGCACCAGTGAACGGTGGACTCAACCTTCTGTGCGTCATTGACCGCGGACAGCTCGTCGGGGCGCAATACGCCGTTCTCTTCCACGTAATCCGGCAGCAAATCGTACAGCAGCGCGTGAGTGTATGCGGTCTGCACCAGATAGCCGCCCATCGTGTGCACCAGGCCCTTGGGCTTACCGGTTGTGCCGGAGGTGTAAATAATGAACAGCGGATCCTCAGCATCATGCAGTTCGTAGGCGTGAGTGTCTGGCTGATCGTCCACCAGGTCGTGGTACCAGACGTCGCGGCCCTCAGTCCACGGCACAGCCGCGTGTGCAACCGGGTCGGAGGCGCTGGTGCGGTCCACCACGATAACGTGCTCAATGTTGTTCTCACCCGAGCATGCCTCATCAGCGTTCACCTTCACGGGAACGACCTTGCCGCGACGGTTCTGGCCGTCGGTGGTGATGAGAACCTTCGCGCCGGTGTCTTCCACACGGAACTTCAGCGCCTCGGCGGAAAAACCACCAAAAACGAGGGAGTGAATCGCGCCAATACGTGCGCAGGCGAGCGTGAAAATAATGGTTTCGGGAATGACGGGCAGGTAGATGACCACGCGGTCACCCTTACGCACGCCCAAAGACAGCAGACCATTCGCTGCCTTCGCAATACGACGCTGTAGCTCGGCGTAGGTGATGGCCTCACGGTCGCCGGGTTCACCTTCAAAGTAGAGGGCTACCTTGTCGCCGCGGCCCGCCTCCACGTGGCGGTCTACGCAGTTGTAGGCGACGTTGAGCTTACCGCCCTCGAACCACTTAATTTCGGGGATGCTGAACTGTTCGATGCCGTCCTTATCGAAGCCGAGGGACTTCGGCTTCTCGAAGCGGTGCGCGGTGTGCCAGGGCTCAGCCCAGGTGAGGCGCTGTGCCTGCTTCTCCCAGAACGCGACGCGTGCCTCGTCAGATTCGAGGGCGGGATTCGGGGTGGGGTTCAGCGGGTCGGTGAACGAGTAGGGGGTGGGCAGTCCCATTATTCTCCCATCGGTTGCTGGCATTAGCACCCTTGCTCGCCGTGCCGTTGTCTGTGCGACCGTGGGGTCTGTGTGTGCGTTGACGAGGGGGTTGCTGCGACGTCGTTGAGCCAGGTCTCTCGGTCGCTCTGGATGGTTTGCCTTCTTAGTAAAGCGCGCCCGAGGGGGCGGACGCAAAGGGGACCGTCATATTCGGTATGGTGAGCACCAGTTCGTAATATAACGACATATTTAAAGACCCCGCACCGCGCTCACTGCTGTGGGGCGCGGTGCGGGATTCATCATCATTCAGTAGACGACAGGTTTCCCCGCCGACTTCTTTCTCCGGCACGTAGCGATGATTAGCTCATCTTCGGGGGAGCAACCACGCAGCGGACATCTCTCCTAAAACTCAGAGCGTGCTGAGTATTGTGTCTAGCTGTGGTTCTAGTTGCTGGGGTACTTCGCCTTCACCCAGCGCTCGAATACGCCCACCAGCGCGTCGGTAATCTTACCGAGCACCGCCAGCGCCACAATAGACAGCAGCAGGCGGTCGGTACGGCCATTGTTCTGCGAGTCGGTCAGCAGATAACCCAGACCCATAGATGCACCCTGCAGCTCAGCGGCGACTAGGAACAGCCACGCCTGAGCTAGCGCCAGACGCAGACCCGAAACCACCGACGGCAGAACCGCGGGAAGCTGAACCGTGGTGAACAGGCGCAGACCCTTCAGTCCGAAGGCGCGTGCCGCCTCCACAAGCTTCGGGTCAACGTGCGCCAGGGCCGCAGAAACTGTGGTGTACACCGGGAAGAACGCACCAATAGCAACCAGGGTCACCTTGGAATTCTCGCCGATACCGATCCACAGCAGAAGCAATGGAACCCACGCCAGGGACGGCACGGCACGCAACGCACCGATAGTCGGCGCGGCAATCAGACGCACCGGCGCGGACAAGCCAATCAGCGCACCCAGCACCAGGCCAAGCATGGCACCAATACCGAAACCAATCAGTACACGCTGAGTAGAAATCGCCACGTGGCGACCCAACTCGCCGCGCTGCGCTAGCTCAATACCGGCGCTGACCACACGGTCGGGGGACGGCAATTGGACCTGGGTGAACACGCCGTTCGTGCTCAGGATGTACCAGAGGGCAATCAGTGCCAGGGGAAGAATCAGACCCAGGTACTGCTTACCGGCGAACGGGTTCGACGGTAGCTTCACGGATGAGACGCGCTTCTCGGCACGCTCAGCGCGAGCGCTGGAGGCGGCGGTAATCGTTGCGGCGGTCATTACTTCTCAACCACCTTCGCGATCTTCTCGACGGCTGCGTTGTCAGCCTTCTTTGCGAACTGGTCGTCCACAATGCTGTTCAGCGCCTTGTCCACGTCGGATTGGGAAGGAACGTCGCCGGACTCGACCAAAATCGGGCCGACACCCTTCAGAACCTCAACCTGCTTAGCGCCCGGAACCGGGTCAATATCCAGGTGGGTACGCTCCATGACGACCTGGGCGGTCTCGTGCTTAATGCCGGACTCCTCCTCGACAATCTTCACTGCCTCTTCGGGGTTCTTCTTAGCCCAGGCGCGAGCGTACTCGTACACGTCCACGATAGTCTGTGCGGCGGTCGGGTTGGACTGAATGAACTTCTCGGCCGCGTTCAGGAAGCCGTAGGTGTTGAAGTTTAGGTTGCGGTAGAAGAGCACGTCGCCGCTTTCCACCTCGGCGGCAGCCATGATCGGGTCCAGGCCGCTCCACGCGTTGACCTGACCGTTATCCAGGGCGGTACGGCCGTCGGCGTGCTGCAGGTTCTGAATGGTCAAATCTGAAGCAGAAATACCCTCCTGCTTGAGCGCCTGCAGCAGTAGGAAGTACGGGTCGGTACCCTTGGTCACAGCAACGGTCTTACCCTTCAGATCCGCAACCTTGGTGATGCCCGAATCCTTGCGGGTTACCAGTGCCGACCACTCCGGCTGCGAGTAGAGGCTAATGACCTTAATGGGGGAGCCATTAGCGCGTGCCAGCAGCGCCGCCGAACCAGCGGTCGAGCCGACATCAATATTGCCGCTACGCAGAGCCTCATTCGCCTTGTTCGAACCAGCCGACTTGACCCACTCAACCTTCTTACCCTCGGCAGCGAGGGCGGTCTCAAGCCAACCCTTCTTGCGGATAATCAGGGACAGCGGGTTGTAGGTGGCGTAGTCAATGGTCACGGTGTTCTGGCTGCCACCACCGGCAACACCGGAGGCGTTAGCGGAACCGGAACCTTCACCGGCGCAGGCGCTAAGCAGAGTAGCAAAAGCGGTGGCTGCGGCAAGGGACTTGAGGGCGGTACGGCGAGACGGGGAGTAAGTCATGATGAAATCTTTTCGCTTCTGAAGATGATGATGTGATGTGCGGGAAATGTATTTCGTGGCGGCTTTTAGGCGTTATCTTCCACGCCGAGCTCAGCCAGCAGTTCGCTACGCAGTGCTGTGATCTCTGCATCGGCGCGGTCACGCGGGTGAGAGCGTTCAACGGTCACAATGCGCTGGATGGTGGCGGGCGCCTCCGGGGTGTCCTTACCGAGGACGATCACCCGGTCAGAGAGGTACAGCGCCTCTTCCACATCGTGGGTGACCAGCAGAATCGTGGTCGGGTCTTGACGGTGCACGTCCAACAGCAAATCCTGCATGTTGATGCGGGTCAGCGCGTCCAGAGCACCGAAGGGCTCGTCGAGCAGCAGCACGCCGGGGTTGCGTGCGAGCGCTCGCGCCAGGGACACGCGCTGAGCCATACCGCCTGAAATTTCCTTGGGACGGTGGGTTGCGTACTCGCCCAGGCCGACCAGGTCGAGCAGGCGCGCTACGGATGCTGTGCCTTCAGATTTTCTGGTGCCCTGCGGCAGTCCGAGAGCCACGTTGTCGACGACGGTGCGCCAGGGGAGCAGGCGCGGTTCCTGAAAGCCGATAGCGACGCGGGGGTCGAGGCCGGTCACTGCCTTCTCGCCGATACGCACGGTACCTGCGGTGATGCGGTTCAGGCCTGCTGCTGCACGCAAGAGGGTGGATTTGCCGCATCCGGAGGAGCCGATGACGGAGATAATCTCGCCGGGGGCTACCGTGAAGGAGACTCCGCGAAGAACTTCGTGGGTTCCGCCGGGCACGGGGAAAGATTGTCCGACGTTTTCAAAGCTCAGGGGGACGGCGGCGGTGGATACGGCGTGGTGGCCGGTGTTTTCACTGGTGGGTACGTCAAGTACTGCACTGTTGAGTGTCATGTCACTTCCATCGGTCCTGGCGTTAGCACCGGGGCGAAAAAATCTGTGCCGGTTGCTGCGACGTCGTGGAGCCAGGTCTCTCAGTCGCTCTGGATGGTTTGCTCCTCCAACCCTATGGGCTATGGCGTGCCTCAATCAATCCAGTGGGCGCGTATGAATTTCTATGACTGTATATTTCGCATTTGTCGCGAAATATTTCGGTTGCGCGTCACAAAAATATTTTTTCGTCACAAACGTGCTCTCCCTCCTGTGCGCCCCGTACACTCAAACCACGAGATTATGAGTCCCGGCGCTAAGCTCTGGCTAGCCGGGCGGCAACCCTCTCCCGTAGCGGGGTGCCCCAGATGATGATCTGGCCTCAACGAAAAGAGGCAAGTACGGCGCGAACGCGCCACCTGCACGAAGGCCACCACCGAACGCAGAAGGCATCAGGAGGCGGCGCGCGGGGTGCAGGGTACAAACCCGATCGTCCCCGATCATTCGCGAAAGGAAAATCGATGGCTGAGCAGAAGAAGCGCATCGTAGTTAACGCATTCGAGATGACCTGCATTGGTCACCAGAGCTTCGACCTCTGGCGTCACCCGCGCTCCCGCGCAACCGAGTACAACACCATCAAGTACTGGACTGACCTGGCTAAGACCCTTGAGCGCGGCCTGTTTGACGCCGTGTTCATCGCTGACGTTGTCGGCATCTACGACGTGTACAAGAACTCTGCCGCTCCCGCCATTGAGGGTGCCGCTCAGGTTCCCGTGAATGACCCCGCAACCCAGATTTCTGCAATGGCTGCAGTGACCGAGCACCTCGGCTTCGGCGTGACTGCTGCCGCTACTTTCGAGCAGCCCTACACCCTGGCTCGCCGCTACGCCTCCCTCGACCACCTCACTGAGGGTCGCGTCGGCTTCAACGTGGTGACTTCTTACCTGCCTTCGGCTGCTGAGAACCAGGGTCTGCCCACCCAGATCCCGCACGACGAGCGCTACGAAATTGCTGACGAGTTCCTGGACGTCTGCTACAAGCTGTGGGAAGGCTCCTGGGAAGACGGCGCAGTCGTCAAGGACCGCGAGCGCGGCATCTACGCTGACCCCTCCAAGGTCCACCCGATTGGCCACAAGGGCAAGTACTTCTCCGTGCCCGGCATCTCCCTGACCGAGCCGAGCCCGCAGCGCACCCCCGTGATCTTCCAGGCTGGCGCATCCAGCCGCGGCCAGAAGTTCTCCGGTAAGCACGCTGAGGCTGTGTTCATTAGCGCCCTGCGCCCGGACCTGACCCGCGTTGTGACCGACCGTATTCGTGCCGCTGCCGAGGAGCAGGGCCGTAGCCGCGACGACGTGAAGATTCTCGCAATGCTCTCGGTCATCGTGGATGAGACCGAGGAGAAGGCAAAGGCAAAGTACGAGGAGTACAAGAAGTACGTGAACCTCGAATCTGCACAGGCCATTATCGGCGGCTGGTCCGGTGTTGACCTGTCCCAGTTCGACGAGGACGAGATCCTGAACTACGTGCAGACCGAGTCGATTCAGTCCTTCCTGACCCCCTTCACCCTGCAGGCGAAGGATAAGAAGTGGACCCGTAAGGACATCGCTGAGCACACCACCATCGGTGGCATGGGCGAGGTCATTGTTGGTGACCCGGTTCAGGTTGCTGACGAGCTGGAGCGCTGGATCGACGAGGGTGGACTGGACGGCATCAACCTGGCATACCACGTCTCCCCGGGCTCCTTCGAGGACTTCATCGAGTACGTCGTTCCCGAGCTGCAGAAGCGCGGCCGCTACCGCACCGAGTACGAGGGCAACACCCTGCGTGAGAACATCTTCGGTAAGGGCCACACCAAGGTTGCTGACAGCCACCCGGCTGCTAAGTACCGCGGCGCATATGTGGGTAAGCCTTCGGCGGCTGACACCCCGGCTCGCGCAATCGCTGAATAAGCGTTGTCGCTGATGCGCACCGTGTAGGTTCGCTCAAACTTAACGATTGAAAACAAGAATGCCCGTTCTGCTGGGGATGTGTATCCCAGGCGGAGCGGGCGTTTCTTCGTGCTGTGCCGCCGCCGTTTTCTTGATACAGGGCACCTTCTTGACGCGGTGATTTCTTTATACTGATTGGCATGATTGAACTGAACCAGGTTGAACTTAACCATGATGACCGCTGCCCCTGTTCGAGCGGCGAGGTGTACGGCGCCTGCTGCGGCAGGTTCCTGGGCGAGTTTGTCGCCTCCGGCACGTTGACTGCTCCCACGCCGGAGCAGCTGATGCGCTCGCGTTTTACCGCGTTTGCGACCGGGAATGCGGCGTATCTGCTAGCGAGCTGGCATCCGAGTACTCGCCCGGCCACCTTGGAGTTGGAGGATGATATCCGCTGGTATCGCCTGGATATTCTGGGTGCTTCGGGTGGCCCGTTTGATGCATCAGGTACGGTGGAGTTCGTTGCGTATTACCGTTCGGGGCCGGGCACACCTGCGGAGGAGCGGGTGAAGGGCAGCATGCATGAGCTGTCGCGTTTTGAGAAGGTGGGCGGCGCCTGGTTCTATGTGGATGGTGACGTCCGCTAGGTCTCGTAGCTTTCCCTGCCTCTTGTACGTGTAGAAGGCGGGCGTAGAAGAAATGGCAGAATCATACCGAAAACGGAATGATTCTGCCATGATTTTCTCGCGCCCAGGAGCGATAAGGAACATGTAAGAGTGAATCAGATACGCCAAAGGCAGGCCCTTCGGCAGCCTGAAAACTTACATTCTCAGCCGCCTCAGGAACCTGCCCTCAGCAAATATGTAGACTGTCGGACTTAGCTAGTCCAGCCGTTAATGATGCCCATACCGAAGTAAATCACGAACACCGCGGAGACCAGGTACATCAGCCAGTGCACATCCTTGCCGCGGCCCTGCACCAGACGAATGAAGGTGTACGCCACGAAGCCGGCACCAATACCGTTCGCAATCGAGTACGACAGCGGCATGAAAATAATGGTCAAGAACGCCGGAATACCCAGACCCCAGTCGGTCCAGTCAATGTTCACGGCCTGGCGGATCATCAGGAAGCCGACCACGACCAGCGCTGGAGCAACGGCCTCGAAGGGGACGATGGTGACCAGCGGCGAGATAAAAATCGCCAGTAGGAACAGCACACCGGTCACAATATTCGCAAAACCGGTGCGTGCACCCGCACCAATACCGGTAGCGGACTCTACGAAAATCTGGTTCGCTGAACCGGATGCGCCACCACCAACAACGGAGCCGAAAGCGTCCACAAGCAGGACCTTGTCGATGTCCTCAACCTTGCCGTCCTTCATGGTGCCAGCCTCGGCGGCAAGACCGACCGAAACGCCCATCGCGTCGAAGAACACCGACAGCAGAATGGTGAACACCAGCAGGGAAGCAGCCAGCGGGCCAATATGGGTGAACGCACCGAACAGGTCAGCGGAACCGATGAGGGAGAAGTCCGGCGTGGTGAACTTCAGATCCTCCAGGGAAGGCACGTTTAGGGACCAGCCGGTTGCCGCCTTCGTCACGGAACCGGAGGGCACGACCTTCTCCAGGATGATGGAGAGGGCGGTGGAGGCGAGCACGCCGTAGAGGATTGCACCCTTCACGTTGCGGATAAACAGGGCGATGGTGAGGAACAGGCCGAAGAGGAAGACGAGGGTGGGCCAGCCGAGCAGGTGACCGCCCGCGCCGAGGGTCACCGGAACGGTGGAGCCTGCAGCGTCGGGCATGCGGCGGATAATGCCGGAGTCGACCAGGCCGATAAAGGAAATGAAGAAGCCGATACCGACCACAATCGCGGTCTTGAGTGACTCGGGGACCGCCTCAAACACCGCGGTACGGAAGCCGGTGAGCACCAGAACGGTCATGATTAGACCGGCAAGAACGACCAGGCCCATGATGTCTGCCCAGGTCAGGTTCGGGGTGGTGGCAATGGTGGAGGCGAGCAGCGCGTTCACGCCCAGGCCAGCCGCCATCGCGAAGGGCTGCTTGGCGATAACACCCATGAGGATGGTCATCACACCGGCAACCAGTGCGGTCACAGCTGCGACGGGTGCGATACCGAGGATGCGTTCGGATGCGTCAGCGCCGGTACCGATGATGAGGGGGTTCAGCACCACGATGTAGCTCATGGCGAAGAATGCGGCGAGGCCACCGCGGAATTCTGCGGCGATGGAGGAGCCGCGTTCAGAAATCTTGAAGTAGCGGTCGAGTGCGCTGGTGGGCGCTGCCGTCTTCTGAGGTTCAGACATATAAGGATCCGTTGATGTTGTTCGGTGTGTACTGTTGCGCCGCCAGTTTCGCGGGTAAAGCTCACGGGTAAATCCTGGGGTTGGGCGTCACAATGGTTCAACCATTGTAGGCGCCGCCTCCTAGCTTGTGCCGTTGAAACGCGTTGTGTGCGGCAGCTCAGTCGGTGATGTGGTGTTTCCCCGCTCCTGTAGTTAGGTCGGCAGCGGGGGAAGAATAGCGCAGGGCGGGGTATCGGCACCTCAAAGGTGCTGATACCCCGCCCCGATGGTGCCTGCGCCTCCATGCGTGGAGAGTAAGGCACCCGATGTATTTAGTGCATCCAGCCGGTAATCAGGCCGTTAGCGAAGAAGATGAGGAACACTGCAGAAACCACGTACATGAGCCAGTGCACGTCCTTGCCGCGACCCTGCACCAGGCGGATGAAGACGTAGGAGATGAATCCTGCGCCGATACCGTCCGCGATGGAGTAGGAGAGGGGCATGAAGATGATGGTCATGAATGCGGGGATACCCAGCCCCCAGTCGTTCCAGTCAATGTTCACTGCCTGGCGGATCATCAGGAAGCCAACGAACACCATTGCGGGTGCAACCGCCTCGAAGGGGACGATGGTGACCAGCGGGGACAGGAAGATTGCGACGAGGAAGAGTGCGCCGGTGACGACGTTTGCGAAGCCGGTGCGTGCGCCCGCGCCGATACCGGTTGCAGATTCCACGAAAATCTGGCTGGAGGAGGAGGAAGTGCCACCGCCGACTACGGAGCCGAGGGCGTCCACGAGCAGGACTTTGTCAACGTTCTCAATCTGGCCATCCTTGATGGTGCCTGCTTCGGTTGCCAGACCGACGGAGGTGCCCATTGCATCGAAGAATGCGGAGATGAGGATGGTGAAAATCAGCAGAACTGCAGCCATGCCGCCGAGGGTGCCGAAGGCGCCAAACAGGTCAGCGGAGCCGAACAGGGAGAAGTCGGGCAGCTTGCTGGTGTTGGAGTCCCAGACGGGGACGTTCAGGGACCAGCCGGTGGGGGACTGAAGCGAGCTGCCGGAGGGCACGACCTTCTCCAGGATGATGGAGAGGGCGGTGGAGGCGAGCACGCCGTAGAGGATTGCACCCTTCACGTTGCGGATGAACAGCGCAATGGTGAGGAACAGGCCGAAGAGGAAGACGAGGGTGGGCCAACCGAGCAGGTGGCCGCTTACGCCGAAGGAGACGGGCACGGTGGTGCCGGCTGCGTCGGGCATGCGGCGGATGATACCTGCGTTGACGAGGCCGATGAAGGCAATGAAGAAGCCGATACCAACGACGATTGCGACCTTGAGCGATTCGGGGACCGCGTTGAACACTGCGGTGCGGAAGCCGGTCAGCACGAGGATGGTCATCAGCACACCAGCCCATACGACCAGGCCCATGATTGCGGGCCAGGTCAGGTTCGGGGTGGAGGCGATGGTGGTTGCCAGCAGCGCGTTCACGCCGAGACCTGCCGCCATGGCGAAGGGCTGCTTGGCGATGACGCCCATGAGGATGGTCATGACGCCTGCGACCAGTGCGGTCATTGCTGCGACCTGCGGTACGCCGAGGGCGTTGCCGGATGCGTCCTTACCCAGGCCGATGATGAGGGGGTTCAGCACGACAATGTAGCTCATCGCGAAGAAGGTGGCGAGGCCGCCTCGGAATTCCGCTGCGATGGTGGAGCCACGTTCGCTGATTTTGAAGTAACGGTCCAGTGCGCCCTTGGCATCTGCCTTGGGGTTCTGGGGAGCCGCGGTGTTCTCAGAGGACATTCGTGAAAATCCGTAGATACTCTCGTAGGGGCGGGGTTCGGGGTTCCGATCCCGCATAAAAAAGTGCCACTTCCCGGTGTGTTGGGGAGGTGACACTGTTGTTACCGGAATATTCTACGGTTAAAGTTTCTCTAAGCGTTAATCCAGGAAATTCCCAGCTTTCGTTCAGGAAGCCTGATAAGGCAGGTAAAAATTCTAAAATCCGCTGACTAGTAAAAAAATATATGTTTTAAATCTAAATATTCTGAAAAACTATATTATTTTCTTCACTATAGTGCTAATATCGTTACCACACACAGGGTGGAAGAGCAAAATATATCTCCTGCAAAGGGGAAAGTTCTACCGAAAGGTAAGACTATGAAAGTCATGAAATCACTCGCTGTGCTCGCCATGTCGGGAGCACTTGCAACTGGTGTCAGGACAGCAGCCCTGGCCGGTACTTAGAAGCCGCATGAGGGTGGCGATTGGAATTATGGGGTTGAATGGGGCGGTAACCGCGCCTTCTCTGATTATCACCATAATGATCGTTGTCATGGTTCTACTGTTTCTACTGCGTTCGGGACTGTCCGTTCCGTAGATACTCGTGCTGGCGAAACTGCTCGGGCATCGAAATGGGTCTGGGGAAACTTGTTCTGGCACTAC
Organism: Rothia sp. 27098_8_161; assembly: GCF_041432905.1. Classification (NCBI taxonomy): domain Bacteria; kingdom Bacillati; phylum Actinomycetota; class Actinomycetes; order Micrococcales; family Micrococcaceae; genus Rothia; species Rothia sp. 27098_8_161. The sequence goes on from NZ_JAPWAL010000020.1 coordinate 18,453, forward strand.
CACCCTTCCTATTACTACCGTGTCTGCTAAACCTGTAGATATTTGAACGGATACGTGGGCGGGCGCTGTGAAAGCGTCCGCCCACTGTACAAAATTACGTCAGTTACCGGAGTTCAACGATGAAAAATGCTCTGAGAGTGTGCGCAGTACTGTGCACGGTTCTGACCTTTCTGCTGGGTAGCGCCCTCATCTCCGTCCTGGAGACGCAGACTCCTCTGGGTACCAATACGCAAGCACAGCTTTCTCTTCGTGCTTCGCAACAGTCTAAGTCTGAGCTGATTCAGAACTTTGACGCTCTGGTGGACCGTTACGCTGCCGATGGTGCCCAGCTACTCAAGGTGGTCGCCGACCCCGAAGATTTCTGGCACGGAAAATCCATCTACGTATTTGGGGCGAATTCACTGAGCTCTGACGGTGAAACTATCGATTGGTTTGACCCGGATAAGCACGGAAAGAAGTATCCGGCACGAGCACTGGGGGATTCCTCACTTGACGGCCAATACGCTCTGGCGGGTAGTCAAGAATTTGTGCGAGCTTTTGAAAACCTTGCCCGTGAACAAGGTATGGATGTTAAAGTTACCTCCGTTAACCCGATGCGTGTTGTGTACGGGGCAGTTACTTCTTCGGGCTCTCTGATGAGCCTTATTTGCCTGGCTGTGCTCTTCTGTACCGCAATCATGGGGTGGCTGTCGGTCCGTTCGCGAACTCAGAATATTCTGCTTCTGAACGGATACTCCCCGCGGCGCCTGCAGCTAAGGGATGCGCAAGACCTCCTGCTCCTGTCGCTACCTCCTGCAGCGGTAACAGCATTGTGTATGGGATGTGTAGAGGGGTTCGTGTATGGCGTGGCGCATCTTCCTCAACTGCTGGGGGTTACAGCGCTGATTTTTGCCGTGTTTACCGTCTTCATGTTGGTTGCTCTGCTACTTATCAACCTCATGACTTGGCCGAGCATTAATGCTGTGGGACGTAGGGAGCCGGCGTATCGACGTTTTACAGTTCCGAGTGCAATCGCTAAGTATGCCGTGGTGGTTTTAGTGGCATGCACTATTCCGGGTCTGGTCTCAAGCGCCTAAATGAGTTTGGGTAGGAGCGACGCGGCGGCTGGCTGGTCTCTCCTGTCTGACCAGTACACCTTACGAGTGAACGTGCCCGAAGCGACGATACGGGATGAACAGGCGCTCGCCTCCTACGACCAGGCCACAGTGCGTGCTTTAGGTTCTCTTGAATCACGGAACGGTGTTCTTCTGTCCTATGCGTTGGAAAACGTTAAGGGTTTGGAAGGCAGTGGATACGACGGCGCTCTTATGGTGAACCGCGCGTATGTGGACCTTCTGCAGCAACGTCTTGGCTTGTCGTTCAAGAACGTTGAGGATAGCAATTTCCCTGGATCTCAGTCTTTGCGTGCAGAGTATTCTTTCCACCAGAAAGACCGGGAGGATCGCGGATTTACTCTGCTCACTGTGGAGGATAAAACCAACTCGTCGGGGGTAAAGGTGCCTGCTTTGAGCTCTCAGGATTCACGGCTTCTGAACTATAAAAAGCCTGTTCTTGTGGTAACCGAATTGACGACGCAGAATCTACAACCTTCCTTTATTTCTGCGGCCTTGACTACCGGTAATATCATGGTCTCTCAGCCTGCGTCTGTACGGGCTGCCTACAACGCTGAGGAAATTGGGCAGACCCTACTTTCTGTGGACCGCGCGGGAGAGGAACACCTTTACATCGCGCAGCTGGAACGTAACCGGTATGTTGCGCATCTTGTGGGCCTAGCAATTCTCTGTGCGGCGCCCATTATCGGAACAGCAATTAATACGTACATTACTCTTGCGGCTCGTGCTCGTAATGATTTTGTTTTACGTACTGCTGGTCTGCCTCTCAGAACAATTTTTAGTGGGTACCTTCTGAAGGAAGCCTGCATTGTGGGCCTTTGCTCTGCTGTGGCGTTGGTACTTCTTCTGGTGCAGGGAGCAGAGTACGCCTTTTCAGCGTTGGCGGCGCCGCTGTTGTACGGCACTATTCTGGCGTTGGTGCTGAGACTGAGTTTTAACCGTATCTTCACCGCGACGGTTCACCGTCGTCACGTATAGGAGTGAACGATGACAAAGACTGTTTATCCTTCTAACAATGCGGAACATCCTGAGGTAACTATCGCCTCCCGCAATATTGTGGTGTATGCGCAGGGGCAGCCCATTCTCCAGAGTCCCCACTTTGAGGCATATGCGGGGGAAGTAACCGGAATCGTGGGTCCGAGCGGATGCGGTAAGACGACGCTTTTGAATGTTCTGGGTCTGCTGATGCCACCTCACGAGGGCGAGGTGGTTATCGGGGGCCGCCATATGGAACGTGCTCGTGAGAAGGAACGTCTTGCATTCTGGGCTGATGAAGCTTCCTTCGTATTTCAGGATTACGGAATTATTGAGGAATGGAGCGTTATCGAGAATATTCTGCTTGACCGTAAGACCTTTGGCCGTGCTCGTATTACGGATGAGAGCCGCGAGCTTCTGAGCGTCATTGGTCTTGAAGAGAAGGAGCGTACTTCGGCTGCCCTGCTGAGTGGTGGTGAGAAGCAGAGAGTGGGCATTGCTCGGGCAATCCATAAGGGTGTGCGCTACATTTTTGCGGATGAGCCGACGGCAAGTCTCGATGCTGAGAACCGGGCATTGGTTGTTGAGCTTTTGAGCTCTGCTGCTCGGCGTGGAGCCACAGTTATCGTGGCGACTCACGACGCAGATATGATGACCGCCTGCGATAGGCTATGCCGTCTTGAAGCCTCTACCCGAATTCCCGATTCGGGATTGGCGGATGTAAGCGTAAATTCTCATCAGAAGGAGAAGGAATCATGACGACCAGGAGCCCCCTAGCTCGTGATGAGTATGATCGTGTGCCGGAAAATTCAGGAAGCGATGCCCCTCAAAAGAATGGATTGCGGCATCTGCCGCGAAAAGTGGTGGGCGTCCTAGCGGCTTGCGTGGTGTTTGTTGGTGCTCTGCTGGGCTTGTACTGGGGCGGAGCTTTTGAACCATGGCTGAATGAGTATTCGACCACTACACCAGCCTGTGCAACAGCTTCTTCACCGGAAGATGTGCAGCAAGCTCTCGCGCGGACTGAAGAGCTTAATGCTATTCGTTCGGTTGCGAAGAATGTTGAGTTCTCCCAGACTCTTCTGTGCGATGGGCAGAAGGCTGTTTTGACGATTACGTATACTGACCGGTCGGATTTTAAGCGTCTGAACGATGCTGTGACTTCGGCTCACCTGGGTGCTGCTGCTGAGATTAAGCTCAAGAGATAGGTGCGTAAAGAACGGTTGTTTATCGCCCCTGCGCGAACAGCGATGACATATTAGGTTAGCGGACCCTAAGTTCCTGCTATATTCAAGGTGACACAATGCGTCGCCGGATGCAGGGTTCCGTGTGGTGAGCCTTTTTCGGCACCTATAAGAAGGAGTCCGCCGTGACTGAAACCCCGCAGGAAAACACCGCCATTCCCGCCGAAAGCTACCCCGCAGCAGAATCCCTGCCGGTACGCCAGCGCGCCATCGTAGCAACCGACCGCCCCGCCCGATACATCAAGCAGCTCGGCTCTCACATGGGCCGCAAGCTCGGCACCGCAGAACTGCCCGACGGTCTGCGCCTCACTTTCAACCGCGATGGCATTTTCCGTGGCTACGGCGATCTGCGTGAAACCGAAGGCGCCCTCATCATGGAGGTACGCGCCGAAAGCGACGAGTTGGCCACTGGCCTGGCGGATGTGCTGGACCGCCACCTGGTCCGCTTCGGTGAGCGCGACGAACTGGTTGTGGCCTTTGAGGCGGTGCCCGCCTCCTAGTGGTCGAACCTTAGTCTTTGTCTCGGGTCGCATGCGAAAGCATTATAAGCCCCCGAACACCGGTCAATCCCCGGTAAAATAGGCAAGAAGTGAACACTAAGCTCACCGTCTGTTTGCGCCGCACCGGGCGTCGGATGGTGAACTTCGAAAGGAAGATTTTCGTGTCTGAAGCAGCACGCCCCCTGCGCGTCGCCGTTATTGGTGCAGGTCCTGCCGGTATTTACACCGCCGACATCCTCACCAAGTCTGAAGAGGTCCGCACCGGCGCCGTCGAGGTCGCCATCGACATCTTCGACCGCTACCCCGCCCCCTTCGGCCTGATTCGTTACGGTGTGGCACCGGATCACCCCCGCATCAAGGGGATCATTACCGCGCTGCATAAGGTCCTGGACCGCGGCGACATCCGTTTCTTCGGCAATGTCGAATACGGCAAGGACCTGACCCTCGCCGACCTGCGTGAACACTACGACGCCATCATTTTCGCAACCGGCGCGATTTTCGATGCACCCCTGAATATTAAAGGCATCGACCTGGACGGCTCCTACGGCGCAGCAGACTTTGTCTCCTGGTACGACGGCCACCCCGACTACCCCCGCACCTGGCCGCTCGAAGCTGAGCAGGTTGCAGTGCTCGGTAACGGTAACGTCGCCCTGGACGTCTCCCGCATCCTCTCCAAGCACGCTGACGACCTGCTCGTCACCGAAATCCCCGACAACGTCTACGAGGGCCTGAAGGCTTCCCCCGTAACTGACGTGCACGTCTTCGGTCGCCGCGGCCCCGCACAGATGAAGTTCACCCCGCTTGAGCTGCGCGAACTCGCACACTCCCGCGACGTGGACATCGTCCTGTACGAGGAGGACTTCCAGTTTGACGAGGCTTCCGAGGAGGCCATGGAGAAGAACGCACAGACCAAGGTTATGATGAAGACCCTGCGTGGCTGGCTGGAAGACCAGAAGACCAACGAGCAGACCGCATCCCGCCGCCTGCACCTGCACTTCCTGCAGTCCCCGCACGAGATCCTCGGCGAAGACGGCAAGGTCGTGGGCCTGCGCATGGAGCGCAACAAGCTCGACGGCAACGGCGGCATTGTCGGCACCGGCGAGTACGTGGACTACCCCGTACAGGCTGTCTACCGTGCAATCGGTTACTTCGGTTCCGAACTGCCCGAAATCGGTTACGACGACAAGCGCGGTGTCACCACTAACGTTGAGGGTCGCGTCGTGGACGAGAACGGCGAGGTCGTTCCCGGCCTGTACGCATCCGGTTGGATTAAGCGCGGCCCCGTCGGCCTAATTGGCTCCACCAAGTCTGACGCACTCGAGACCATCACCCACCTGCTCGAGGATCGCGAGAACCTCTACACCGCACCCGAGCCGGAGGCAGAGGCATTCAGCGCATACCTGGATTCTAAGGGCATCAAGTACACCACTTGGGAAGGCTGGCACCGCCTGGATGATCACGAGAAGGCACTGGGCGCAGCATCTAAGGATGCAGCCGGTGAGCCTCGCGCCCGTGTGAAGGTCGTGGACCGTGACGAGATGATCAACATCTCCCGCGGTGAGTAATCCATACGTGTAGTACGTTAGAGCATAGAAATCGACCCCGTACCGTTAGTCGGTGCGGGGTCGATTTTTGTCTATATATAAGGAGACTCTATATACACTCTATATACAAGGAGATGGGGGGACGTCAGGGGGAAAGATTGAGAAGCGTTCGCCTGAAAGAGCGGTTAAAGGAACCCACCCCGTATCATGAGGTCATGTGGGTGGGTTGGGTAGGTGCCGAAGACACTCGAGGACATACTCTCCGGCTACCCCGGACGCGCAGCGAGCCCACGCAGAATCCACGTGCAGCGTATCCCTTTCACGGGGTCTCGAAAGCTAAAGAAACACCAGATTAGCTCTCTCAACAAGTGCATGGCCGTACGGTGTGTAGACTATACACACTTTTTGAGGACGTCTTCAATGCCCAAAATGACCTTGAGTATGGTTTCAGTTTCGGTACCCAGCTTCTTGCGAGCCTCACCAGAAATGAAAGCTTTCACGATGTTCTTGAAGGTCTTCCACTGCTTGAAGGCGTTAACGAGTGCCCTAATAAGCTTGTACATGGCGATACCCAGCTGAATGACAAACTTTGCAATGCTGATAACGCAGGCAATAACACAAAGGGGGAGGGGAGAGGGCTGCGTGGGCACGTCCATCAGACTTGCGGACAGTGGCCTTGGCGCTTGCAATCTGACGGCCTGCGTCAGCGCCCTGGACGGTGGCCAGGTTGCCCAGTGCGCTCTCGATGCCGCTATTACCGCGGTTGGAGGATCCAGGCTTCGCATACTTCAAACAGGCAGGAACATGCTCTAGGCGGCACAGAATTAGTTTGAGCTGCTGGTCAGCAGTCATTGCCTTCTGCAGGTGTGCCATCTGCTGTGCCTGTGCTGCGGGTGCAACCGCACAGACGAGAGCGACGGTTGTGGTACCTATGCCAAGTGCATGGAGTGCCGTGCGTGGTTCATCGTTGCGGATACTGGATCCCCCTTTGGATCTCTATCCGGTTTATCGGTACTGTAATGTGCGGTAACTCTACGTCTGGGGCCCGGAAGCGGCCCCGTGCAAGGTCCGGAAGTGACCTCACGCCCTCTATACTACGGTGCTCAAAGATGGGGCTTCAAGCCAATTCAGGGGTATTTTCAGCTGGATTTCATCTCTCCTTGTCAATCGCCAGAGGTTTATCAAATCTTTATATTTCTATGTCGTCATTATTGTGCAAATATCTGCACAGAGAGAAAAATATGTATCTGACAAGCCGGTTTATTGTATTCCCTGGAGTTAACATTTTCATATAGGTGCACTCTGCGGGGTGATTGCTTTACGAGGCACATTTTTATGGGCTCGGGGGGATTGGATGAAGCTGGGGTGAGTCTCGCTGAAAGATGCAGCTGAAAGATGTGTCGCAGGATCTACTGGAGATGTATCGTGGAATCTGCTGTGCACTCTTCTGCAGTTTTCGCACTCCGGGTAGTACTGGCTGGGCAGTGCTTGCTCGTGCACCTTATGCAGGCACCCCAGAAACAACTGAATTTTTTTATGGAGATATTTTCTGCTGTTTTAGGCTGCCGTGAGGTGAGTGCGGGGTGGAAAACTAACTCCCGGAGCTCATGTGAGGGGGTATCTAAAGCATCTTTGGATTCCCTTCGGGCTCTCTGGGAAACAAAATTTTGGAAGAGTCTGAAGAAGATCCGTAGAAATTAGTGTGGATCAGGGTAAATAATAAGGCTTTCTCAGAGCCTCTATGGGCACCCAAAAGCCGCTAAAACCTCTCCAAAAGTCCCTGATATGGGGTGTTGTGAAGAAATTTTAAAATTTTTTGAAGTTTTTCTGAATCCTCATTGATAAGCTTAAACGCATATGTGCCAGGCTATAAACGATTAAAAATAAGGGTCAAAATCGGGCAAAATTGAAAAAACGGTTTGCATGCCTCCGCGAACCTGTCATAAACTAGTGGAGGTTCGAACGACGGGATGAAGAAAACTGAACCTGTTCGATCGACTAGGCCCCCATCGTCTAGCGGCCTAGGACGCCGCCCTTTCACGGCGGTAGCACGGGTTCAAATCCCGTTGGGGGTACTTGCAAATCTCACGATTTTGCAAAGCCAAGTTTGATGATATAGAATTTACTTCTGTTGATTCCAACAAGGCCCCGTAGCGCAGTTGGTTAGCGCGCCGCCCTGTCACGGCGGAGGTCGCGGGTTCAAGTCCCGTCGGGGTCGCTCTGGCCGCGTAAGTTCAGATGATTCATCATCCGAAGACGCGGTCATTGCGTATCTAAAAGTAAATACGCAAGGCTCTGTAGCTCAGTTGGTAGAGCGTACGACTGAAAATCGTAAGGTCACCGGATCGACGCCGGTCGGAGCCACGAAATCCGCCTCCAGGCTTCTACAGTGGGGCGGGTTTTGTTTTTAAAAAACTTTGCGGTTGCAAATACTGCAAACCTGTCAAAAAGGCGGTATCTTGGGAATAAAACCCTGAGGTGCCGCCTTTGTGTATGCGGAAACAATGTCATGCTCATTCTAGATAGATTTCTGCAGAAAACTGATTCAAATATTTCTGCGGGAACGGTGCAGGCACCGGGTTGTAAAATTGGGCTGTAACACCAGGCTGCAGAAAGGATTGCCACACCCATGACCGCTCAGAATCCCAGCGCTCAGCCTCCGGAGAGCTCACCTCAGATTCCAAGCTCGCCCCAAATTCCCTGGGTAAAAAATGCTGCTGCCGCCACCGCTCAGGCGGGTGGAATCCACTTCGACAACATCACCAAGAGCTACCTGAGCCGAACCGGTGAACCCACCACGGTGCTGCAGAACCTGAACCTGCACATTCCCGCCGGTCAGATTACCGTATTCGTCGGACCCTCCGGATGCGGTAAAACCACTAGTCTACGCATGATTAACCGCATGGTGGAGCCCAATAACGGAACCATCACCATTGACGGTGTGAACGTGCACGAGAAGAACCCCTACGAGCTACGCCGCGGCATAGGCTACGTGATGCAGCAGGGTGGACTCATGCCGCACCGCACCGTCGCGCAGAATATTGCCACCGTACCGCGTCTGCTCGGTGCCTCCCGTAAGGAGGCGCAGGTACGTGCCCTCGAACTGCTCGATGTGGTCGGTCTGGATTCTTCGTATGCGAAGCGCTACCCCTCCCAGCTTTCGGGCGGTCAGGTGCAACGTGTTGGTGTGGCGCGTGCTCTCGCAGCTGATGCGCCCATCCTGCTGATGGACGAGCCGTTCTCCGCGGTGGATCCGGTGGTGCGTACCGATCTGCAGAAAGAGCTATTGCGCCTGCAGAATCGACTCGCCAAGACGATCGTGTTCGTTACCCACGACATTGATGAGGCGCTCCTGCTCGGCGATACAATCGCTGTCTTCGCGGAGGGTGGTCGCCTCGCACAGTTCGGTACTCCCGAAGAGATTCTCTACAGTCCCGCCGATGATTTTGTGCGCTCCTTTGTGAGCCGCTCCGTTGCCGGTCTGCTGGATGAACAGACGATGCGCCAGGCGCGCGCGCGCCGACTTACTGCCTCCCGAGAAACACAGAACGGTGCGGTAGAAGGCGAGAAAAGCTAATGAGCCTTCCAGAAAATATTGTGTTCGCGGCATCACCTTTCGCCGCGCAACCCCTCGCCGCAGGCGATATGCACTGGGAATGGGTCGTCAACAATAGCCAGCACGTCCTCGAATTGACCCTCAGCCACCTCTACCAGGGTATTGTGCCCGTCGTAATTGGCACTCTCCTCGCGCTGCCGGTCGCCTACTACGCGAGCCGTCGCCGCGACCGTGGTTCCGAACGCCGCATTGGTGCACGAACCCTCATGCACCTCTCCTCGCTGCTGTATACCATCCCCTCGATCGCACTATTCGTGCTGATGCCGCTTATTCTGGGAACCTCCATTATTTCCCCGCTGAACGTGCTTGTCGCCTTGAGTATCTACTCCTTCTCGCTCATGGTGCGCTCCGGTGTGGACGCTTTCGACTCCGTACCCGATAGCGTGCACGAATCTGCCCGCGCCCTCGGATACACGCCCCAACAAGCACTGATGGAGCTCTACCTGCCCCTCGCCGTGCCCGTTATTATGGCGGGAATCCGCGTGGCAACCGTGGCAAATATTGCGATGGTGTCCGTGGGTGCCCTCATCGGTGTGCCTTCGCTCGGCACGCTCTTCACCGACGGACTCGCGCGCAATATCCCCTCGGAAATCCTGGCTGGCGTGATTCTTAGCCTGCTGCTGGCGCTGGTCCTCGACCTGCTCCTTATCCTTCTGACGAAGGCACTTACGCCCTGGCAGGCGGGTACGGCTGCGAACCGCCGCAGCCCCGAAAGGAGGGCATAACCCGTGAACGTCATAGAACGAACCTTCGCCTACCTCATGGACGGTACCAACTGGCAGGGAAGCGGCGGAATTCTCGTGCGCCTGCTTGAACACCTGAGCGTCACCGCCCTCGCCACTGCCTGCGCGGCGCTCATCATCGTACCCCTTGGCCTCTGGGCTGGACACCACCGACCCTCTGACGGCACTAACCGCCCCCGCAGCAACCTGCTCATGAGCGCTGTTGCTGCCACCCGCGCGCTGCCCGCGCTCGGTCTGCTGACGATCCTGGCGCTTTGGCTGGGCGTCTCAACCCTGCCCGCTCTCATCGTGCTCATTATTATTGCGGCGGCACCCCTGCTCGCCGGAGTTCTTGAAGGACTCGCCGCCGTGCCGGAAGACCTCGTGGACGCAGCCCGCGCCCAAGGCCTGACTGAATGGCAGATTCTGACCCGCCTCGAGATTCCGCTCGCCGCCAACATGATGCTCGGCGGGCTCCGCTCCGCACTCGTGCAGGTCATCGCGACCGCGACCATTGTCGCCTACCTGAGTGGCGGAACCCTTGGCAGGTACCTCTTCGACGGGCTCGCTGTGCGCGACTACCCGCGTATGCTCGTCGCAACCTTGCTCGTAGCGCTTCTCGCCTTCGCCGTGGATGCACTCATGGGTCTTGTGCAACGTGCGCTCACTCCCGCGGGGCTCACCACCAACTGGAAGAAGGCATGAACCCGATGAATCAGACACCTCAAACCTTCACGTGCCGCGCTGTATCTCGTCGCACTGCCCTAACCGCCGCTGGAACGCTCGGCATGGCGGGTATTCTCAGCGCCTGTGGGCTCAGCGGTGACAAAGTCTTCAGGGGCGAACACGAAGGAATAATCGTCGGCTCAGCAGCCTTCGCCGAATCCCAAATCCTCGCTGAAATCTACGCCGGAGCCCTCGTCTGGGCGGGCTTCAACGCCCGCACCCAGCTGAGTATCGGCGCCCGCGAAGCGTACCTGGGGGCACTGGCCTCCGGCGCGGTGGACATTATCCCGGACTACTCCGGCAACCTGCTACTTTACCTGAACCCGAAGGCTACAGCTAGTACTGCGCAGGAGATTCTGCAGGCGCTACCCGCCGCTCTCGGCACCCTCACCACGGGTGACTCCGGGGCTGAAATTCGCGCCCTGAACGCCTCCGAGGCGGAGGATAAGGATTCCCTGGTTGTTACCGCGCAGACTGCCCAAAAGTATGGTCTGCGAAGCCTTGAAGACCTCGCTCCCCACTGTACGAATCTGAAGCTCGGCGCCGCCCCGGAGTTTGCTGAGCGCGCCTACGGTATCCCGGGTCTGAAAGAGAAGTACGGATGCGTCCCCGCCGAGTTTGTACCCCTCTCGGACGGCGGTGGTGCGCTGACCGTCAAGGCCCTGCTGGATGACACAGTGCAGGTGGTTGACCTCTACTCGACCACGCCCGCGATTGAGCAGAATCAGCTGGTGGTGCTGGAGGACCCGAAGAACATGATTTTGGCTCAACAGGTGCTGCCCATTATCAATACGTCGCGAGTTCCCGACTCCGCGGCGGAGGTTCTGAATCGTGTCTCGGCGAAGCTGACTACCGCCGATTTGCGCACCCTCAATGACCGTGTTTCGGGTACTTCTAAGCAAGAGCCCGCGCAGGCAGCGGCTACCTGGCTGAGTGAGCACGGTTTCTAAGACTCCGCCTGACATTACTCATAAATTCCTCTGCAGAAATAGGCGTAAACAAATCCGACCTGGCAATATTCTAGAAATAGAATATTGCCAGGTCGGATTATATCGCCCTCTTCCCACACATCTGGGGAGAGGCATACACTAGCTTTTAGTCCTCAATCAGTAGCGTCAGAGCCTCGTAGGCGCGCAGGCTCAGCGTCACTGTCTCAGCTGAATCAGATACGGCGGAGTCCGCCGCGGTGGAATCGACCGCAGAATTCTTGTAATTACACAACAGTACGTGACCGGAACGAATGAACTCAGCCGGAACCTCAACCTCGGTCGGTTCACCGTAGAAGTTTGTCAGCACCAGCAGGCGTTGCGCCAGGCTACCGTTCGCAGCACCAGCGGGCAGCTCACGCAGGTATGCAAACACCCGCTCGTGATCTAGCGCGTAGGGTGCGTACGAACCCACAGAGATGACCGGGTACTGCTTACGGAGGGCAATCAGGGTGCGGTAGTAGGGCAGAATCACGCCGTTACGTTCCTCATCCTCCACCGAAATACCGGCACCGGTTGCCGCATCACGCACCGGGGCGGGAGCCAGCCACGGCGACGCGGAACCAAACCCCGCAGTCGCCGGGTCCGCGGTCCACTGCATCGGCACACGCGAATTATCCCGAGCCTTCGACACCACAATCTCCAGAGCCTGGTGCTCGCTCAGACCGCGTTCACGCAGCATCACGTAGGCGTTGCGTGCCTCCACATCCACGTACTGCTCGATCGAGGAATAGACCGGGTCAATCATGCCGATTTCCTCGCCCTGGTACACGTACGGGGTACCGCGCAGCAGGTGAATTACGGTCGCCAGCATGGTTGCCGACTCAACACGGTAACGCTCAACGTCACCAAAACGGTTCAGCACACGCGGCTGATCGTGGTTATTCCAGAACAGCGCATTCCAGCCGCCGCCGGCCTGTATACCCAGCGCCCAATCGTTCAGAATCTGCTTCAACTCGGCAAAACAGAACGGTACCTTTGACCACTTCTCGCCGTTCTCGTAATCTACCTTCAGGTGATGGAAGCTGAACACCATATCCAGCTCGTGGTTTGCTGGGTTGGAGTAGTCCACGCAGTTTTCGATGCTGGTCGAAGACATTTCGCCCACGGTCACGGTGTCATCATACTGACCGAACGAGGCACGGTTCAGCTGCTGAATGCGGGTGTGCACAATCGGGGTGTCGGTGTATTGTGCCTTGTCCACGGTGCCTTCGGGGGCGTCGAGCAGCTCTTCACCCTTACCGATGACGTTAATAACGTCAAAACGGAAACCGCGCACGCCCTTCTCGTACCAGAAATTCACGACCTTAAACAGTTCGTCGCGCACAGTCGGGTTGTACCAGTTCAAGTCTGCCTGGGTGCGGTCGTATAAGTGCATATAGAACAGGGGAGTGCCGTGCTCATCCGTGTACTCGCCAAAGCGGGACCAGCAGGAGCCGCTGAATTTCGACTCCCAGTTGGTCGGTTCGCGCAGCTGACTGTCCTCGGTGTACTTGCCGGGGCGAATGTAGAAGTAATCCCAGTACTCGCGCTCACCGGCGAGCGCACGCTGGAACCACTCGTGCTCGGTCGAAATATGGTTGAGGACCATGTCGAACATGACGCCCACACCGTGCTCGGCGAGGGCGGCAATCATCTCTTCGACGTCCTCCATGGTGCCCAGGTCGGGATTGATGGCGTAGTAGTCGGAGATGTCGTAGCCGTTGTCGTTCTGCGGGGAGGCGAAGAATGGGTTGAACCACACCATGTCTACGCCCAGGGAGGCAATGTAGGGCACCTTCTCGATGATGCCGCGCAAATCGCCGTAGGCGCCACCCGCTGAGGAGTAGAAGGACTTGGGGTACACCTGGTAGATGACGGAGGACGCGAAGTCTTTGCCACCTGCCGGGGTGGTTGCCGGGGTGAGGGTGGGCGATGCGGTGGGTGCCTGTGTCATGGAAACCTTCTGAAACGTATGCAGGGTTCAGCATGTATAAACCAGTGTGTTGGAAACGAACCGCCCCGGTGCTACGTACGCTGCTACGTATGCTCAGTGAGGCCCGTACGCGGCAGGCATAGTGCCCCGCCGCCTCCCGGTGCGTTCGCCGATTGAATATCGCCGCCCGCACCCTGGGCTCATTCCAGATTAGGGGGCATAATGGGGTGATGTCCCCATTTATCCCAAAGGGGGCAATTCTGCCGCAGATCCGGCACAACCCCCGTGGCCTCAACCCTCCCACTGATAGGCGGTTGCGGGCTCGTGCGCGTTTCGATGTATGAAACCAAAGTGACCCTGAGCTGAAGAGCGTTGGACGCCGCGCGTAAAATCAGTACTTGCATCACTACGGAAGGTAAAACAATGCCAGAACTGCGTTCACGTACTTCAACTCACGGCCGTAACATGGCTGGTGCCCGCGCCCTGTGGCGTGCCACCGGTATGGGCGATGACGACTTCGGCAAGCCCATTATTGCTATCGCGAACTCCTTCACTCAGTTCGTGCCTGGCCACGTGCACCTGAAGAATATGGGTGAGCTGGTTGCCGGCGCGATTCGTGAGGCTGGCGGTGTCGCCAAGGAATTTAATACCATCGCCGTTGATGACGGCATCGCGATGGGCCACGACGGTATGCTCTACTCGTTGCCTTCCCGCGATCTGATTGCTGACTCGGTCGAGTACATGGTTAACGCCCACCGTGCTGACGCGCTGGTGTGCATCTCTAACTGTGACAAGATCACCCCCGGTATGCTTCTAGCGGCTATGCGCCTGAACATCCCCACTATCTTTGTCTCTGGCGGCCCGATGGAGTCCGGCGAGGGCATTGAGGGTGTTGTTGAGCACCGCCTCGACCTGATTGATGCCATGGTGATGGCTGTTAACGACAGCGTCAGCGATGAGACTCTTGCTCAGGTTGAGAAGAACGCTTGCCCGACCTGTGGTTCGTGCGCGGGTATGTTCACCGCGAACTCCATGAACTGCCTAAATGAGGCGATTGGTCTGGCGCTGCCCGGTAACGGTACCACTCTGGCTACTCAGATTGCTCGTAAGGAGCTGTTCCTGGATGCTGGCCGCCTTATCGTTGAGTTGGCTAAGCGCTACTACGAGCAGGATGACGAGTCGGTTCTGCCCCGCTCTATCGCGACCAAGGAGGCGTTCGAGAACGCTATGGCGCTGGATGTGGCGATGGGCGGTTCAACCAACACTGTGCTGCACACCCTGGCGATTGCTCACGAGGCGGGCGCTGACTTCACTCTGGATGACATTGACCGTATTTCGCGTCAGGTTCCCTGCCTGGCGAAGGTTGCCCCGAACTCCACTAAGTACCACATTGAGCATGTGCACCGTGCCGGCGGTATCCCCGCCCTGCTGGGTGAGCTGAACCGTGCCGGCCTGCTGCATAAGAACGTTCATTCTGTTCATGCTGACTCGCTGGACGAGTGGCTGGATGAGTGGGATATCCGCGGTGGCAAGGCGAGTGAGAAGGCGAAGGAACTGTTCCTCGCGGCTCCCGGTGGCGTGCGCACCACTCAGGCGTTCTCTACCGCGAACAAGTACGAGTCCCACGAGACTGACTCCGAGAATGGTTGCATCCGCGCTGTGGAGCACGCGTACACCAAGGATGGCGGTCTGGCGGTCCTGTACGGCAACATCGCCCAGAACGGTGCGATCATTAAGTCCGCTGGTATTGATGAGGAACTGTTCCACTTCAAGGGTCGCGCCTTCGTGGTCGAGTCTCAGGATGAGGCTGTGTACGAGATCCTGTCGAAAAACGTGAAGGAAGGCGACGTTGTCGTCATCCAGTACGAGGGTCCGAAGGGCGGCCCGGGTATGCAGGAGATGCTGTACCCGACCTCCTACCTGAAGGGTTTGGGTTTGGGCAAGAAGTGTGCTCTGATCACTGACGGTCGTTTCTCCGGTGGTACTTCCGGTATTTCAATCGGTCACGTCTCCCCGGAGGCTGCTGCTGGCGGCGCAATCGGCCTGGTGCAGACCGGCGACGAGATTGAGATTGACGTGAACAACCGCATCCTGCGTGTGAACGTTTCGGATGAGGAGCTTGCTGCTCGCCGCGAGGCGAAGGGCACTGCACCGTGGCGTCCGTCGAAGCCGCGTGAGCGTCAGGTTTCGGACGCCCTGAAGGTGTATGGCATGCTGGCTGCTTCGGCTGATAAGGGCGGTGTGCGCATCCTGCCCGAGGACGCATAAGCCCCTCACGTATCGTGTGAGAATTTAATATATTGCCCTGATAGGCTAGCGCCCCGTTCCGCGGTTTTTCTGCGGGCGGGGCGCTGTTCTTTATCCGCGTCTTTGTCTGCTATCGTGGGATACCCGGTGCGGGGTATTGCCTTGTCAGTTGCGGTGCAGTAGGGTGTAAGGAGGTATTTAGGTACCCGCTTTACCGACTCAGTACAACCACTCAAATACAACGCAATTCGCAACCCTCACAAGGACGTATCCATGGTTACACTTCCCGCACGCGCACAGCGTGTTTTTACTCGTCGCGCGCTGACGGCTCTTGCCTGCATCGGTGCGCTCGCTTTGAGTTCTTGCTCCGCTCAGCCGCAGGCTGATGAGTCTGAAACCACCCCGATGAAGATCGCGACTTCCTCGGCATCCGTTGATGCGAAGACCCTTTTTAAAGCGGCGGACGGCTCCTGGAAGCCGAATACTGTGCAGATTTCTGCCGGCCTGGATGCGCCGGCGACTTTTGATGCTGTAGCAACCCTGACCGATGAGCCGAGCACGGAGGCTGAGTACGAGGCGGCATACGCTAAGGCGAGCGGCTCCGCGAACACTATTGATGCGGGCACCCGCTGCGGTGTGACGAGCCTGCTGGGTGGTTCTGCCGGTATTTACGTGTATGACGGTTCGGATTGTGCGAAGGCTCAGGAGGCGGTGCGTCTCTTCAACAGCCGCAAGAACCAGGACGGTTCGGCAAGTGTGGAGTGGTACCAGTGCGCTACGAAGGTGCAGGGTCGCGACTACATTACGGGTGCCTGCTTCATGCAGGGTGGTAGCGTTGAGAAGCCTAGCCTGGCGTTGATTCCGGCGCAGACCCGCATGCTCTCGGGTACGTTGACTTTCGCTAAGGCGTACGGCGGCGGCACTTTCGGTCAGGGCGATTCGGCGAAGACTGTTGAGGCGCTGCGTTTCACCAGTCCGGACTCTAGGGTCGCGTGCTCTCTGACCCCGTCGGGTGTGGATTGCCAGGCGCTGGTGGGTGTACCCCTGGATGGCTGGGATGCCGCCTCCGGTGCCGCGCAGCAGCGCGTGCATATGGTGCAGGGCCAGGCTCCTGCGGTGAGCCTGGTCGGTCAGACCGCCACCCCGGAGCCGGTGAATACCGAGGGTATTACTGCGCTACCTGCCGGTCAGGTGGTGACTGCGTACGGTTACACCTGCAAGTCGGTGAATACCGGTAAGGTGCATTGCGTGAGCGCGACGAATGGTTTCACTCTTGATTCGGTGGAGGTTGGCGTAGAACGCCGCTAGTGGCCGTGCTCGCTCGAAGGCTGATATATGAAGCTGCCGGGTCCCCCTCACATAGGGGGTACCGGGCAGCTTCGGTATTTAACGTTGTTTAGCGGAAGTTGACGATGCGAACGTCCAGCTCGGAGGAGAGCAGCGGCTCCCATGCGGCGACAGCCTTCTGGAAGTGTTTGGTGCCCATGTGCTTTTCGAGCAGTTCTTGGGATTCCCAACGCTCGATGAATGCGAAGTTGGTGTTGGAGATGGCACCGAAGTCGTAGCTGACGTTGCCTTCGTCCTGGCGGCTTGCGGTCACGAGCGGTTCGATGGTCTTGAGGAATTCTTCGATGTGCTTGGGCTTGACGGATACTCCGGCGTAAACACCAATCATTGGGCTCTCCTTATGGGGTGGGCGGCGTGAGGCCGCGTCGTATATGACTCTTTTACCGTACACCTTCAACCCCGGTTCGGGGAGGCAATGGTCGTGGTTTTCACGTGCTGTGGCGGTGTCTGAGAGGATTTTCGGCTGGCCCATTCGCTCACCGTAAAAAAGGTATTTTATATTTGCGTGCCCCTTTCTTTTCGACCTATAAAAGAATGAGGATGATACACCGCATGAATGGAAGGAGACGCGGTATGGCACGCATGGGGGGTGACACTCATGGGATTTTCACCGGCGCATATCAAACGATGCACCCTGACTTGGGAGGCGCCCGACTATAGCGCTTCGTACCCTGCCGGGTACACGGATCATGGTGTTGCTGTGATTGCGGTAGCTCAAGAGCATCGTACGGCGCAGGGCTTCTGCTATTCAGCCTTGTCGACGGTGGTTTTTATTTCTAAACAGGACGGCACCCGTACCGTGGTGCATGAGGAGCCGATGCTTTTCACGCATGTTCATTCCCTCATGGAGCCGTGTGATGAGGTGCATCCCTGTCTGCTGGGCCGTGCGGTACTGATAGCGTGGGATGTGGTTCCGGAGCAGTACCGTCAGAACCTGGTCACGATTGCTGCTGATCGTAAGAATTTGAAGCAGCTTTTCCGTGATTGCGATCAGCTGAAGGCGATTATGGAGTACCGCGCCTTTGAGAAGGTGCTGGACCCGTACGATAACCATTCTTTGGGTGAAGTGCATGTGAAGCTTGCTGGCACGTCCGCCTATGAGCGGATGCATGCTGAGGTGTGTGCGGCACGTACCGCTGTGGATGAAATGGTGGAGGAAGCCCTGACCCCTCGACCGCTGGATCAGCTGCAGGACTATAGCGTTTTCACGGATTGTTCGTTCCGTTCGACTCACAATAAGAAGTATCAGCGTGGCGGCCGTATGGGTATCGCTGGCGTGAGTGAGGACGGCTTCTATTTTCATACCCACTATGATGGCGTGAATATTATGACCGGTGAGCTGTCGGCTATGTTAGCGGCGTATACGGTGTTCCATAGTGGGTCGCGCCGCCTGATTATTCACACGGATTCTTTGGGTGCGTTGACGTTTGTGTTGCGTTTGGCGCATAGCCGTTGGGCTTTTAAAGCCTGGGTTTCTGAGGGTATTCAGGATGAGCGTGTTGTAGCTCAGATGTGTGCTTTAACGGAAGCTATCCGCGAGAAGCGTGTGTTGGTGAAGCATGTTCCGGGCCATACGGGCCACGGTTTGCAGGAGAGTAGCGACTCTGTGTCGAAGATGCACCGCCATTTTCCGGGGCAGATTGTGGATAAGCGTCACCAGAGCGAGTTTAATCAGCGTTGCGAGTCGATTATTACTGCTTTGTCAGGTTGTGCGAAAGCTGTTCGCCTGCATGCGCCGGAGTGGTTGCAGATTAAACCTTCTTCAATCCACACGGGAAACCGCTTATGGCGCTAAACTACTCAGGGTAGAAATGAACGCGCGATGCATTCGCCGCATACGAAGGTGTGCGATGTCGGAGGTGTCGCGTGTTTCTTTTTGCCCTTTGCCTTTTCTGCATGCGCTTGTGCGCGGCTGGCGTGTAGCACTGCTCTGGCTTGTGGCCCGGCGCATCCTGCGATGGTGCATACAAAAGCTCCCCTGATCTCGGTTAATCTGAGTGTCAGGGTTATTTACCAGCGTGAGTGAACATAATCTTCACAATCGCGAGAACAATAACCGCGAGGGTGAGCCACACAGCGCTTCGGAAGGTACGCCAGCAGAGTGGCTCACCGCGGTAGCGAGCAATCGTGAAGTTGAGGCTAAAAATACGCCACACCACGGTCGCAAGACAGAGGAGAATAGTGCAGTCAAAAATGATGTCGTAGGTGGCGCCGGGTGGTAGGATTGCCGCCAGAATCAGCAACAGCACGGGGTACACGGTCGTACCCAGAATGGGGCTTGCGTTGCCCAGCGCGCGCTTGACGAATTCTCGCGGCGGGGTGCCGCCGTGCAGTACCCGGTACTCCTGCATTTCTGAGATGACGTGGGCAATGTAAGTGGTTAGACCGGTACCCGTAATGTAAAGGATCGCGGTGCCGTCAAAGATAGCGTTCGCGTCGTAGATGCTCAGCAGAGCCGCCAGCACCAAGAAATTACCGTAGGTGTACGCGGAGATGTGCTGGGCTACATCGTGTGCATCGAGTTCCGCGAATTTGCGCCGTGCTTTACGAAATAGAAGGGGCAACTGATAGTCCTTTGGCGAGTGCGGAGATGAAAACTCAGACCCTGCGAATGGGTAAAAAATAGTTTAGAGGAGCGATGACCACAGTCGGCAGAGGTTCTCCGTCATCTTGATACGGCGCGGGCGCTCCGCCCACTGGGTGTACAGCAGCGCGGTGCAGACCTGTTCGTATTCGGCGCATACTTCATCCAGCATCGCGACCATGCCGCGGTCAATGATGAACGTTGACACTTCCATGTTCAGCGAGAAGGAACGCGGGTCCATATTGGACGAGCCAATGAACGCGATTTCGTCGTCGACCATCATGAACTTGGAGTGCAACACGGTCGGGCTGGGGTATTGCAGAATACGCACGCCCGCCTGCAGCAGCTGCTCGTAGTAGGAACGCTGCGCCATGTTTGGCAGGAACTGGTCACCCTTCTCGCACACAATCACGGTGGTTTCAATACCGGAGTATGCGGCGTTCGTGAGCGCCTGCAGTAGGGTCTCTTCGGGCACGAAGTAGGGCGAACAGATGGTGATACGCCGCTCAGCATTGTAGATCAAGTAGTTGATGAGGCGCAGGTTGTTGTCAGTTTCAAAACCGGGACCGGAGGGAACAACCTGGGCGCGCATTCCATCCTCGTAGTAGGGGATAGTGGTGTTAATTTCTGCCAGGATCAGCTGGTTCGTTTCGGAGTACCAGTCGGAGACGAAAACGGCGTTGAGCTCTTCAACGATGGGGCCGGTGCAGGAGAAGGTCAGATCCTTCCACTCCAGACCCTTTTTGATGTTTTCAGGTAGATCGTAGGAGCGGTGAATAGCGTTCTGCGAACCGGAGAACGCGACGAGGCCGTCCACGACGAGGACCTTGCGGTGGTTACGCAGGTCGGGGCGTTGCCACTTGAGCTTCCACGGTTTGAGGGGCAGCATGAGGCGCCACTGCATACCCGAGTCGTTGAGCATTTTCACAAGCTTCTTATAGGACGGGTATTTGCGGGAGCCGATGTGGTCGATGAGTACGCGTACCTGTACACCGCGTTTGTGGGCGGCGAAGAGGGCGTCCCAGAGGACTGCGCTCGCCTCGTCGTAGGCGGTGATGTAGAACTCGAAGTGCACGTATTTGGTGGCGCGGTCTACTTCTTCTGCCATGGCGACCATCGCGTCGTGGTTGTCGGTGTGGAGGGTGAACTGGTTGCCGCCGACCAGGGGGAGCGAGCCGAGGGTGTAGTTGAGCTGACTGGCTACCTTGGCGGGGTCGGAGAGGTCGTCGGTGCGGGCGATGAAGGGCTTGTTGTCGCTGGCTTCGCGAATCATATCGTTCATGGCGTGTTGGCGTGCGCGGCGGTAGGCGGGCAGGCGTGAGGAGCCGAAGAAGAGGAATGCGATGAACCCTACGAAGGGGATGAAGAAGATTGCCATGAGCCAGCCCAGTGCAACCACGGGTTTGCGGTTGTAGGGGAGCCAGCAGAGGGCCGCGAGTCGGATGAGGATATCGGCGATGCCGAGTGCGAGGCGCAGCCAGTAGGGCAGGAAGTCGAGGTAGGTGGGGGCAAATAAGTTCACCTCTCTATTATGCGATGTTTCGTGTGGGGCTTGGGGGAGCGGGTTTGCCGCTTTGTAGCGCGATGTGTCGGTATTGTGTTCCGGTGGTGGGGTTGGAGCTCAGCTGGCTTTGCTGTGAGCTTTAACGCCAAAAATGCACTTGAGCATTGTATGCAGTGATGAAATAATTGCAGTCATGCAGAAAAAAGAACAGAGTCTTCGCGAACGCCGCCGCGAACAAACCTGGACGGCAATCCATGAAGCAGCCCTCAAACGCGTCCGCAAACACGGGATGCGCGGAACCACCGTTGAAGAAATCGCCCAGGAGGCGGGCGTCTCCCCGCGCACCTTCTTCAACTACTTCCCCTCCAAAGAGGACGCCGTTCTGGGTCTGCGTGAGCCGGTGGTCAGCGAGGAAATCCTCGAAATAGACCGCGCCCACGAGGATGACAACACGATTATTCGTGTAACCCACCTTCTCTGGGAGGTCATTTTCCAGAGCTTCCACTACGCCAAGGGCAAGGATCCTCGAGCTCCCTATCAGGAGTTCCCCGAGTCCGCGAAACGATTGAAAATGCACTATATGAAGTGCGAACAAGTGCTCACCGAGTACCTCAACACCATTGATTGGGTGGCTTTTGATGCTGCTGGCCGCCGCGGCCCCTTCCCGCGCCGAACCCCCGCTGACCCGCTGACCGATCACTTCCGGGAGCGATCGCGCGCAAAGGTCCAGCTTGCCTCCGCGGTGCTTCGCCAGCTGGAGTTCGCCCGTGACCTGGAGGATAAAGAGGATATCGCCCGCCATATCCGCCAGACGGTGAAGACCTTCCAGTTCCTGCTTTTTGAGCAGAACCGACCCGCAATCTAACGGCGGTTCACTACTGCGAACGACAAAAGCCTGCTAGAACCGGATCGGGGAACCGAATCAAGAACCCGGCGGGTGCTGACAACAAACACATATAGAACGTAACTAAGGATTAAACGATGAATGCAGAGGAAAAGAAACTACCCCAACCGTCAGCCGGTGAGGCTAAGCAGGAAAGTAAAAACCGCATTCGCGCTATGTTCCTGGGCCTGGTCATTGTGATGCTCATGTCCTCGCTGAACCAGACGATTCTGGCGCCGTCGCTGCCCACA
>NZ_JAPWAL010000021.1:0-34406 GCF_041432905.1 Rothia sp. 27098_8_161
CCTGCGTAGACAGCGGCAAGTTATCCGGGGCAATAACCGCCAGGAGCACTTCAGAAGCGGCGAGCGCGTCTACGGTGGAGGCGCTCATTTCGGCAGGCACGTGGGCGCAAAGCAGTACACGGGCGATGCCTGTGTGCGCCATGCCGACGGCTTCGCTGAAGTCCTGCACGGTGCGGGCCACGGAGACGCGGCCGCGCTGGGATTCGATGCGGTTCAGGAGCGAGCCGTCATCGCCGTAGAGGATAACGGGGATGTTCACTGACCCTCCCCGTAGGTGCCGGGGATGAGGCTGATCTTGGAATCGCTATTGCTTTCCTTGACGAGGGCGGCGAGGGCTTCTTCCTTGACCCACAGCTGCACGGTTGCCTTGCCGTTGGCGCCGAGCACGCCTTCATCAACCGTTACAGCAACGATTTCGGCGTTGATGACGATGGCGCGGGCACCATTTTCGTTGCGGTTATCGCTCTTAGTGTCGGGGTTACGCGGGCCGGAGGTCCACACATCCACACGCTCACCTGCCTTCAATGCGGAGGCGGCGGTGCGGTCAACGCTGACGGTGGCAAGGCGGCGTCCCGGGGAGGTTTCGGTACCTACAGATTCTTTGCTGATAAAGTTGCCAGCGGGGATGCGTTGGGTGGCGATTTTACCGTTTATCTGTGCGGCTTCGGCGCTGGTGAAGTACTTGTCCTTGGCGGAGTCGATGCTCGCTTCGACTCGGGCGAGTTTATCTTCGGTGATCTTCTCGCCGAGGCGGATTTCGCTTTTAGCCGTGTAGTACTCAGTTTTGCTGTTGTTGGCTTGCACATAGAGCTGCACACCGGTGATGGAGACGAGCACAAGAAGTACACCGAGGATGAATCGCCAGTCTTTGACGGTGGGCTTTTTGAGGCGCTTGGTATGGGTTTCGGTGAGGGTGGAACGCTTCGTCGCGTTCTGTCGTATGCGCATGATGTGGTTGTGCCTTTCGGTGCGGAAGCCGGCGGTGATTCCGGTGTTGTTCAACTGATCGATGAGCGATTGGTGTGCTTTCGATAGCGCTTTGTCTGGTTCTGACACTAACCCTAACAGTATATTTCATTTAGTACTCTCTCTCAAGAGTCGCGTTTATGAAATATTTTTGAGTCTTGCCCCTTTTGAATGGGTAATTAGATAACTTTTCAGCTCATATAAGGCTTTTTGCGAGCAAATTTCACGGTGATGACATATACTGAAAGTACTCAATAGATGTTCAGTACGGACTCTATAGAAAAGGCCACTAACGTTGGCTAAGGGACCCAGGATTTCACTCACGGAAAGGAATAATTTGATGACTGCACCTCGTTTCCTCACTCTGAGCGACGTTGCCGAGGAACTGCAGGTTTCGCTTTCGCAGGTGCGTGCTCTAGTGCGCAGCGGCGAACTTCCCGCCATTCAGATTGGTGGACGTAACCAGTGGCGTATTGAACGCTCTCGCTTTGAAGAGTACATTACCGAGCGCCACGAGCAGACTCTGGAGGCGATTGCTTCCGGCAAGCTCACTGCTAAGGCTAAGGTTGATTAGCATTTCGATATGCACCTCGCGGGCGTAATGCTTGAGTGTTTTAGAAAGGTCCGCTCCTTTCGTTGAGATTTCAATGGAGAGGGGCGGACCTTTTTGTGTGTACTGTTGCTTCTATAAGGGCATTTATACTTCTCGAGGCGTTTTTACGGGAGTTCCCACGAATTGCACTGTCCACTATTTACCCTATGCTTTTAGCGTGAGATACGGGCAATGACTGCGCTAATACGAGCCAGCGGAATGGTACGCACGCCAGCACCGCGAGGTGCACGGGAGTACCCCGAGGCACCCTGACCGTAACCACCCTGCACGCCATAGGCTGCACGCGAGTACTGGTCGCGTTCATAGATGCGCGGGTACTGGCCACCGTTGAGTAGGCGCAATTCCAGGAAGTCGGCGCCGACTCGCTCAATCACACCATCGTAGCTGACGGTGCCACCTTCAAGGGAGAGGCGGACGGGCTCACGCGCCATTGCGAGGGAGCGGAGGGCGAGCTGGATTTTCATGCGGTAGCGTTCGGGGCGAACATCAGCACGTCCAGGAGCGATGCCACCTTCCCACCAGAGCATTCCACGCAGGGGGATGATAATGTTTTCGCCGCGCGCATCGATGCTGACCCATTCTTCGCCGACCATTTCGAGCTTACCTTCATAGGTTTGCATGTCGGTGGCGCAGATGCGGATGGGGCCACCAACCTGTGCGAGGAGGCGGTCGTCGAGGGTGATAGTTGAATAGTGGACACGGGCGACTTGGCGGGCGTCCTGTTCCATATCCCAGGCGCGTTCGGAGGCGAGGCGCGCCTCAATGTCTCGTAGGAACTTTTCCATGCTCATACTATGACCCTACCCGAGGAGGGGTGCAGATACGAACCGGAGCATTTTCTGGTCAGATGATGATTCTCAAGCCTGATTTTTGAAGCAAATTCCATCAAATTATATATTTTTCATACATTTTAATGCGTTTTGCTTTATTTTTTGCGCACCCTCCTGTATAAATGAAGCAACATCAAAAGCTATCAAATACATCATTTGGAGGTCACTGTGGACCATCTTCCCACTCCAGACTCAGCCCCCGCAGCCTTCGCTTTACGCCCTGTCACCGTCGCTTCACGCTCTGCAGCCGCGCCTCGTACTGTCAGTGCAGAGGTAGCCGCCGCAGCAGACTCTGCAACCGAGTCCAGTGCTAAGGCAAACTACCAGGACGCACTACTCTTCATCACCCCTCCCCTGCTTTCGGCAGCGGTCTTGGGCGCGTTGAGCGTGAACCTGCACCGCATCCCTTCGGCGCACCCTCTTGCTGACGCTTCGTTGCTCTGCGCTGGCGCGGCGGCAATCCTCATTACCGCCTGGTGGTTCATCAGTTTTATCTACGCGCTCTTCTACGCTTGGTCTTTGCGCGTTTCGAGCCACAACGCTGACCGCGCAGTTCTGAAGGTTCCGGCGTTTTTCCGTCCGCGCTTTATGCGCCGCATCGTTCTGACGCTCGGTGGCACGGCTCTTGGAGTGGGGGCGGTCTTGGCTCCCGCTCAGGCTACGGTAGTTACGCCCAGCAACGCCGGAGCAAACGGCACGGATGGACTGTCTCAGACAACTATTTCGGCAGTCATGACCACAGATTCAATGGGTGCCGTAGCATCAACGAGCACCGCGGCGGCAGAGACCAGCCCAGCCACCGTCTCAGATGCGGATCCCGCCAGTACCACCATGGACAGCACCACCCCGGAAGCGCCCTCCGCTCCCCTGGCCCTCTCTGCTAAGATTCCCGATATTCCGTTGGCTCCTCACCCCACGGAAGTGGCAGGCTCACTGCAGGATCGCAGCCCGTTCTTCTCTCCTCTCCGCGCTGAGGCGGGCACCTACTCCTACACGGTCCAGACAGGCGATACCCTCTGGTCTATTGCCGCTGAGCAACTGGGGGAAGGCACCGACGCCTCCACCATTTACAACTACACTCTCGATATTTACGAGGTGAATAAGGACGCTCTGGGCCAGAACGCCGAACTGCTCTACGCAGGGCAGGTTCTGCAGATTCCCGAACAACCCGTTCATTAGCCTTTTCTCACCCGATAGCTTTTCAAACACTCAATCTCATTCGCTCAACCCACCTCACATTCCCTGCCTTG
The DNA here is from genome assembly GCF_041432905.1 of Rothia sp. 27098_8_161. Lineage (NCBI taxonomy): Bacteria > Bacillati > Actinomycetota > Actinomycetes > Micrococcales > Micrococcaceae > Rothia > Rothia sp. 27098_8_161. The sequence continues at coordinate 3,660 of NZ_JAPWAL010000021.1, forward strand.
AAAGGAGCCGTCATGAGCTTCGCCAACCTTCTCCCCCGCGCCCCGTGGACGCCGCCGCATGCTCAGTCTGCATTGCCTGCCTCCCGTAACGATCAGCCCGTCCGCCCGTATTCAAAGCGTCAGGCGGCACGTACCTCCCACCCGGTGGCTCAGCCTGTGCCTGCCTCGCAGGTCGCTCCGCTACCGGAGCAAGGGCAGGGCACGATGGCACTGGTGCAGAGTAGGAACAACTCGTCGGTCTATTCACTATTGCCGCTGCCGCGTTATGAGCAGCATTCGGCGCAGCACCCGCCGACTGCGTTGAGGGGCCGTCCATTGCGCCCTGCGGATACGTTGACTCGCCAGCTGGAGGGTCGTTGCGCGGGTGTGGCAATTGCTTATCTGGAGATCATGTCGGCTCGTCGTTCACGTCAGCAGCTGGCGCAGTGGGTGTCAGCGGATTGTTTCCACCGTCTGCTACCATTTTTCCCCAAAAATCCGCGCCAGGTGCGCAAGGAGATGCTGTTGACTCTTCCGCCGGTTCTGTTGCGGGTACGAGCGCAGAAGGTGCACGAGGAGCTCTACGAAGTGGTGGCGCTACTGCGTTGTGCGGATAAGGTTCGCGTGGTGACCATGCAGATGCGCCTGATTCACGGTATGTGGCTGATTACCGCGATTGAGCAGCCTCAGAGCCGAACGGACGAAGACTAAGGTATCCCGTACACAACACGCACAGACATGCAGAGACACGCAGAGAGGGTGCAAATCCGGTATTGGATTCGCACCCTCTCTGTTGCGTCTATAGCGTTTTCGAGTTTACGCCGAGGCTAGCTCTCCTTGGTGCGCTCAACGTGAACCTGCTCGTGGCCGTCCTCATCGGGGGCGGAGTACTGCAGGAACTTCGGGCGCGAAGGTTCAGCCAGACGTACGGCAGAAGCCTGAGTACGCTGCTTGGACAGGTCCAGGTTAAACAGGTAGGTTACGGTCTCTTCACGGACCGCGCCGAGCATCAACTGGTACATGTCGTAGCCTTCACGCTGGTACTCGACCAGCGGGTCACGCTGAGCCATTGCACGCAGGCCGATACCTTCCTTGAGGTATTCCATCTCGTACAGGTGCTCGGGCCAGCGCTCACCAATGACGGACAGCATGACGCGGCGTTCAATTTCACGCATGCTCTCTTCGCCGATGCTCTTTTCACGCTCATCGTAGATGAGGTGTGCGTCCGCCAAAACTTCCTTCACGATCTGGTCGCGAGTAATCTTGGTGCGGTCTCCAGCGTCCTCTGCTAAGTCGTCCACGGTGATGGAGATGGGGTACACCTGCTTGAGTGCATCCCAGAGTTCGTCGAAGTCCCAATCCTCGGCGTGACCTTCAGAGACACGGGCGTCAATGATGGTGGTCAGCACTTCGTCCACGAAACCGGAGATCTGGCCCTTCAGGTCGTCACCGTGCAGGATGCGGCCGCGGTCCTTGTAGATTGCTTCGCGCTGGCGGTTGAGCACATCGTCATACTTGAGCACGTTCTTACGCTGCTCAGCGTTACGGCCCTCAACGTTTGCCTGCGCGGTAGCGATAGCGCGGCTAACGATCTTGGAGTCCAGTGCGGAGTCCTCGGGGGCTGCCGACATGAGGCGGGTTGCCATGCCGGTGTTGAACAGGCGCATCAGTTCGTCGGTCAACGACAGGTAGAAGCGGGACTCCCCCGGGTCACCCTGACGGCCGGAACGACCGCGCAGCTGGTTGTCGATACGGCGGGACTCGTGACGCTCAGTACCGAGCACGTACAGGCCACCGAGCTCGGTGACTTCCTTATGCTCTTCTGCTGCGGCGTCTTCGCAGGCCTTCAGAACCTCGGGCCAGCGTGCCTCGTACGCCTCGGAGTTGGTGTTCGGGTCCAGGCCGAGCTCACGCATCTTCTCGACGGCCTCAAATTCGGGGTTACCGCCGAGCATAATGTCGGTACCACGACCAGCCATGTTGGTTGCCACGGTGACGGCGCCCTTACGGCCCGCCTGCGCAACAATAGCTGCCTCACGCTCGTTGTTCTTTGCATTTAGCACCTCGTGGCGCACGCCTGCCTTCGCCAGCTGGCGGGACAGGTATTCGGAGTTCTCCACGCTTGCGGTACCGACCAGAATCGGCTGGCCCTTTTCGTGGCGTTCCTTAATGTCCTTGACGACCGCCTTGAACTTGGCGATTTCGTCGCGGTACACCTTATCGGGGTTGTCGATGCGCTGCACACCCTTGTTGGTGGGGATGGGCACCACGCCGAGCTCGTAGGTGTTCATGAACTCTGCCGCTTCGGTTTCCGCGGTACCGGTCATACCGGACAGCTTGTCGTACATGCGGAAGTAGTTCTGCAGGGTCACAGTCGCCATGGTCTGGTTCTCAGGCTTGATTTCGACGCCTTCCTTCGCCTCAATCGCCTGGTGGATGCCGTCGTTGTAGCGGCGGCCCGGCAGAATACGACCGGTGTGCTCGTCAACAATCAGGACTTCACCGTCAATGACCACGTAGTCCTTGTTGTTGGTGAACAGCTCCTTCGCCTTGATGGAGTTGTTCAGGAAGCCAATAAGCGGGGTGTTCTTGGATTCGTAGAGATTCTTCACACCCAGGTGGTCTTCCACCTTGTCAATACCGGGTTCAAGGATACCGACGGTGCGCTTCTTCTCATCTACTTCGTAGTCTTCACCGCGCTTGAGCAGGGTTGCGGCAATACGCGCGAACTCTGCGTACCAGCGGTTCGCCTCACCGGCTGCGGGGCCGGAAATGATCAGAGGGGTACGCGCCTCATCGATCAGGATGGAGTCCACCTCATCGATAATGGCGAAGTTGTGACCGCGCTGAACCTGCTCCTCCACGGTCCATGCCATGTTGTCACGCAGGTAGTCGAAGCCAAACTCGTTATTCGTACCGTAGGTAATGTCTGCGGCGTACTGCTTACGACGCTCATCAGGTTCCATGGAGGAGAGAATAACGCCACACTCCATGCCGAGGAAGCGGAACACACGACCCATGAGGTTCGCCTGGTACTCAGCCAGGTAGTCGTTAACAGTCACAATGTGAACGCCCTTGCCGCTCAGCGCATTCAGGTACGCGGGCAGGGTCGCGACGAGGGTCTTACCCTCACCGGTCTTCATTTCGGCAATGTTACCCAGGTGCAGCGCTGCACCACCCATGAGCTGAACGTCGTAGTGGCGCTTGCCCAGGGTGCGCTTGGATGCTTCACGGACTACCGCAAAGGCCTCCGGCAGCATAATGTCGAGGGATTCGCCGTCGTTGACGCGCTCGCGGAACTTGTCAGTTTCCGCTCGCAGTTCCTCATCGGTCATAGATGCGAAGCTGTCCTCGAGCGAGTTCACCGCCTTAGTGTACGCTTCGAGCTGTCGCAGAACCCTCTTATCGCCGGTTCGGAGGATTTTCTCCAAGAAAGATGCCACTGAGCTTCTACTCCTTGCTTGTTTCGGTACCCTCACCAAGGGCGCGCAAAAGTGCGCGCGGTGAGGCCTTCCTACATATTGTATGGCAGAGCCGCCTAATTCACCCGTCCGAGCTATTTTTTACGCTGTACGCCCAGAGGTAACATTTTGTGACGTTGCGCGTCATTCATCCTCTGCTGAGGTGGAGGGAGCACCGGGTTCCGGGGTCGGGCGCAACCCCGTACTGAGAATCCGAGCTGAGAACCTCAGCTGTAGAAGGCAGAGAAAAACCCGGGAGCCTGAAGATTCACAGTGCGTGTTTCCAGACCGCCCGGGTCTTTAGCCTGCTCACTGGGCATGCCGCCTCAGCAGTTAGCAGGTACCTTGGATTTTACTCGTCGTCCAGAGTAATGATGCCGTAGCTCCAGCCCTTACGACGGTATGCCGCAGCCGGTGCCCCGGTCTCGCTGTCAATGTACAGGTAGAAGTCATGGCCGACCAATTCCATACGGTCAACAGCTTCTGCGGGAGTCAGACGCTCGCCCTTGAAGCTCTTGTGGCGAATCTCAATGGGAGATGCTGCCTCATCGGCGAGGGTCACCTCACTATTATCGAATGCTGCTTCTTCCACCGGAATATCCGGCAACAGAATCTCGGTAATTGCTTCGGTAACCACGGGAATCGAGCCGGTAGCGTCCGCCACGGATACGGGGTGCTTGCCACCGCGCTTGTGCAGCTTGCGGCGGTCACGTGCACGGCGCAGACGCTCCAGGAGCTTGCCGTAGGTTTCATCGAAGACCGCGAACTTATCGTTACCCTGGGCTTCGGAACGGAGGACAGGACCGGTACCAACGACGGTAATCTCAACGCGGATGGACTCGCCACCCAGATGACCGTCCTTGCTGAACTTGACGTCAATGTCCTTCACGTTATCGCCGAGCTGAGCGAACTTCTGAACCTTGTCGCTCACGTATTCTTCCAGGCGTTCGGTGACCTTGATATTGCGGCCGTAGATGTTGACTTCCACGATCATTCCCTCCAGGTTGGGGGCTTATACCGCGTCCGGTTGGACCCGGTACGGGGGATTCGACTCCGGTGCCGTTCCCTTACACACATTTTAGTACGAAACATGCCGTATATCACTGTATGTGACAAATATTTAGCCCAAATAATAGTTACTCGTCCGTCTGCGAACTTTAAGAGCTAAAAATCGTGTATCTCTTGCAACTAATTACAAGAAACGCTATGTCAGCATTCTTTTCGGTACCGCAGCAACCGCACACACACCCAGCACCCGCGAACCTGATTCCTGTAGCACGCGCACCATCTCAGAGGCGGTCGCTCCGGTGGTTACCACGTCATCACAAATAACACTGAGCTGCCCCGAACACAGGGCAGGCTCCATGACGCGTAAAGCACCGTGCATCCGCTCGGCACGGCCCACAGCGCCCAGGGTCTTCTGCTCGTTCTTTGCCTCAGAAGCACTCAGAAGAGAAGACACTATGTGAGAAGACCCCACACGTGAAGATAAGGAGGCGCCGCTCCCCTGCCGATTACGAGGCGCGTAACCAATGACGTCCACAACCCGCACCCGCACCGAGTCGGGCAGACGCTGATTGAGCTGACGCGCCGCCTCCTGCACCAAAAGATTCGCCGGCGCATACCCGCGGTGGCGCACACTCTGCGCCGAAGACGGTGCCGGAATCAGCAGCACCTCAACCGGTGCTGCAGAAGCATCTACAGGAGAGATAGAAGACGCCGGTGCGCTCTGAAGCTCAACCCGATGCGCCCGAAGAAGCTCATACACGCTACGCGCCAGCCCCTCGCCTAACAGTGGCAACAAATCAGTGCGACCAGCGTTCTTCAACGCCAACAGGGCACGCGGCATAATGCCCACGTAACGGGACGCCGCACGCACCTCAGGAGCAACCGCGCCTTCAAGAGGTTGCAGAACCTGCACACGTTCCACATGCGCCAACGCCGAACGTAGCTGCGGCAAGCATTGTTCACACAGCGGCGAGCCGACACCGTAGAGGACCGGCACCGCACAGCACGGGCAGGTACGCGGCATCAATACCTCGCCCAAAGCCCCGCTGGCATTCTTGAAAGCCCCGGCAAGGCGGGTCAAAGGCTCGTTCAAGGGCACGTTGCTAGAGCGCGCATTGTTTGAGGGCACGCTGGAGGAATCGTTCAAACCACGCTGTTCTGAAGTCACCGAGAGCACCCTTTCCTCGCTCGCGCCTGCCCACGGCTAACCGGCGTAACTAATCTCATGCAGAGTCGTGTCCAGACGGATCCAGCCGCGCTCCTCCATCAGGTAGCATGAACCGTCAGAACGGTGAGCAATAATATTCGACGTATTATCCGCTGTCGAAATGGTCATTACACCATCCAAACGGTCCAGCTTCGTCTCTTCACCACTGAGGGAAATCACCTCAGACTCACCATTCTTCACGTTCACCACCACTACGCTCTGGTCGCCAGCCCAACGGGCATTACGCGGAGTCACAGAAGAACTCAGACGCACTATCTCCGTCAGGCGCAGAGGCTTACCGGCATCATCACGCACAATACCGGAAATAATCACAGCTGACGCACCCTCAGTAGAGGCCACAATCGCCATGCGGGCACCATCATGCGAAACGTTCACGCTCGTAAAGATCAAATTACGCTGCCAGGACAGACCAATATCGACACCGCGCTCACGCTCGGTTGCATCCTCAGAACCCGGTTTGAAGGCACGAACAACACCCTCACCATCGGCAACCCACACCCAGCCATACGCATCAAAACTGGGAGCAGTCAGAGCGGTACTCTGCCACACACTGCGGACACTGCCCTGATACACCGTGTACAGGCTCGCGGCATCGTTCGCCAAGCAGGCGTAAACATCCGCAGAGTAGCCCATCGCTGGGGAACTCAACTGGCTCACACCACTCAGAAGCAACTGTTCGCCCGTATTGCTCATATAGTCATCGCGCGCCACCATCTGGCCGTTCGAATTAATAGCGACAGTGCGGGCGGGAACACCCGGATTCAGCTTCACCGCAGAGAATCCGCTCGGATCAGAGTCAGAAATCTGGGCGCCGTTATAGAACACGTCGGTCTTACCCAGACCTGAAAAGTTCGTCAGACCGTGCACAATCTGCTCACGCACACGCGCCAAACGGTTATCGTCTAAGTGTTCACCGGAGAGGCGAACCAGCATATCCTGGTTATCGCTCATGCTCACAGCTTCAAGGCGCATAGACTCGTTCAACGCGGAGAACGCAACATCCTTTAAATAAGACGCAGGGCCAGCCATCAGGGTACGCACCAGTAACTCAAAATAGCGGTCCGTATGCGGGAACCAACGGATATCCGGCACAGCATAACGGAACGCACGGTCATAGAAGTACAGGCGGCACGGGCTAAACACGCGCTCAAACTCGGTACCGTCCAGCCACAGACCGTCCGGGCAGGAGCTAATACGCCACTGCTTGTCCTCCATGACCATCTTGAAATCATGGGTCTCAATCTGAGCCTCGGGGAAGGTGCTCGTAATACCCTGACTGCTCACCGTAGCAGTCTGCTGGAAACGCATATGATACGTACCCTCAGCATTGCCGCTATCGTCACTACGCGCCTGCACCGTATTACGGTACACGCGGGTGGCACCAATCGGGTTCCAACGGCCCGCAAAAGAAGAGCTCAAATACTGGCGCGCCACTGCATAGTTCTCGATGCTATCCACACCGGCACGCACAAAACCCTCAATAATCGCCTCTGGAGTCGCACCAGCCAGCGGACTGGGAGCACGAGCCGGAGAAGTGTTAACGCTCTTCACATCCAGGCCGTTGCTATGCTGAGTCACTCGATTGTTTGAGGGAAGACCCGCGCAAGAGCTCACGAGCGTCGCCAAGGACACCACCCCCAAAGACAGCGCGGCGCGTCGAGAAACAATAGCCCTGTGAGACATGGAGGTCTTAACCTTCCTCTACGAACCTTGATAAGAATCCACTCCATCTAACGTTGTAGGCCATCGCAACGGAGTGAAAATATATCTGCCTTGATTGTACTGGTTTGCCGGTGCAAATACGCAAGGATAAGCGCAAATGCTCATTAGTTAGCATCAGCACCCTAACCTGGACAGAATCGAAAACCCTTATACCCGGCAGGAAAACCCACACTCGTTCGTGGAGCTTCCCACCAGTTTCAAACTCTGCCGCTAATACTGTCCATAATGCCTGTCGATGTGAGTCGCTAAGCATCATCCTCCACATTCACACGAGGAGAAATAGCCGGCAGCGTATCCTTCGCAGTCGCCACACGATGTGCGCTTGCTTCAGGCTCACCAGTTACAAGAACCGGCGACTCGCCCAAAGGTGCACCGTGCACCAACGGCAGGTTCACCGTGAAACAGGCGCCGCGGCCCTTCTCGCCCCATGCCTCAATCGTGCCGCCGTGCAGACGCACATCCTCGGCAGCAATCGACAAGCCCAGACCTGTACCGCCCAGGGTGCGCTTACGCGAAGTATCAGCACGCCAGAAACGGTTGAACACCTGAACGGCTTCATCCTCAGACAGACCGATACCGTGGTCACGCACCGCAACGCCCAGGTTCGTGGCGTTCGCGCCCACATACACATCAATCGGTCGGGATTCGCCGTGCTCAATCGCGTTATACAGCAGGTTACGGAGCACACGCTCAATACGCACACGGTCCATATCCACCATGATGCTCTCATAGCTCGTATGCACGTTCAGCTTCGTATTTGTACGCTCCAGGTGCGGCAGAGCCTCCTGCAGAATATTTGACAGCACCCATATGAAGTCTTCAGTATCGATGGTCAGCATTGCGTTACCGGCATCGAAGCGAGAAATTTCCAGCAGGTCAGTAAGCATCGACTGGAAACGATCCACCTGATCGCGCAGAAGCTCCACAGTGCGGCTCAGCGGCCGCTCCATATCCTCACGCGAGTCGTACAAAAGCTCGGTGCCCAAACGCACCGTTGCCAGCGGGGTACACAGTTCGTGCGAAACGTCAGAAACGAATCGCTGCTGCAGAGTCGACAGGCGCTCCAGCTGAACAATCTTCTCCTGCAGCGAGTCAGCCATCAGGTTGAAGGAATAACCCAGACGCGCCGCCTGATGCTCACCATGCACAGATACACGCTGATCCAGGTTACCGGCAGCCAGCTTTTCAGCGGTAATAGCGGTCTGAGTAATCGGGTGGACCACCAAACGAGTCACAATCCACACTACAGAAAGCACCACAGCAAGCAGTGCACAGAAACCACCAAAAAGAACAAAGTTAATATGCGCAATCGTGGCGGAAGAATCTGTCATGTCGTACACAAGGAACAAACCGTAATTAGGGTTCTGGGCAATAGAAATATGGGTACCAACAATAAGCACTGGATAGGTACGCTCACGGTTATTTTCAATAGTAGTCACCGTAGACGTCTGCCAAAAAACACCGTTCTTATCACGAACAGTTTCTTTAAAATCATTCGGAATGCTCGAAGAATTCAAAGAATTATTACTACTCTGCTCAGGAATAAAACCCTGTTTACCTTGACCTTCCAAAGACACAAGAATCCAATTGCGCTTACCCGAACCGCCCGCGTCAAGAATGGTCAGGGTACGGCTCACGTTACGGCGAATTTCGCTATCACTACGAGCTTCAGAGGAGTCCAGCACACTCTGAACGTTGCGAAAACCGCTTGTCGATTCTTCCAGCGCCTGAGTCTTCTGATTCTCAAAAAGACTCGTCGCAATCTGGTTGGACAAGGACCAACCCACCATCAAGAAGCTCAGGAACATCATGATGCCCGCAGTGCCAAGAGCACGGAACTGCAGGGATTCTTTCCACAGACGCTGAACGCGCTGAGGTAGCCTCTTGCCCTGCTTCTGCACCTTACGCGGCTTAGATGAGCGGGTACGCGAAGAGGCGGAGGCGACCGCCTCCGCCGTCAAAGCGCGGTGCTCATGGCTCGACTTCGCAACAGACAATCAGGTTATCTCTTCGCCTATGAATAGCTTCCGCTTAGCTGCCGGAAGATCCTACTAGCTCGGCCGGAATCTTGTACCCAACACCGCGAACAGTCTGAATAAAACGCGCCGCACCCAACTCATCGAACTTAGCGCGCAGACGCTGGACATGCACGTTTACCAGAGAATCGCTCACATCAGTGTAGCCCCAAACCATTTCCAACAGCTCCTGGCGGCTCAACGCCTGGCCGGGGTGACGCACCAGCGCAGCCAACAGGTCAAACTCCAGAGGAGTCATGGGAACCTCGGCGCTGTGGTACTTGACGGTGCGACCGTCCATATCCATGGCAATATCGCCAATGGACACGACCAGCTGGCGGCTCTCACGCGGACGCAGACGAGTACGAATACGCGCCAAAAGCTCAGCATGCTTAAAAGGCTTAGCAATGTAATCATCAGCGCCAGCCTCAAGACCTTTCACAACATCTTCTGTGTCGCTTTTAGCAGTCAACATAATAATCGGCACATTAGAAGAGCGGCGAATTTGCTGGCAAACTTCGATACCATTCATGCCAGGAAGCATCAAATCCAAAAGCACCAAATCAGGAGTGGAGCGCATAAAAGTTTCAAAAGCGCGGCCGCCATTTTCGCAGAAAACAGCGTTAAAGCCCTCTTGTGCGAGCACGAGGCCAATCATTTCCGCCAGAGCATCATCATCATCAACCACCAAAATGGTGTGTGTGTCGCTTGCGCTCACAGTACCTCTCTAAAGAAATATCGTAAATGCTTACATAAAAAATCTGATTCTCCAATCATACCGTGCACTCAGACAATGCACGGGCACACTCTGCCACCCGAGCCAGCGAAGCCGTGGCGTCCAGCACACTCACCGTACCCGGAGTGGAGGCAGAAGGCACCGAACCCGTTTGCGGACGCTCATCAGCCATTAAACCCACTGCACTCAACTGCTTCGGCTCAAGGCCAACCTCACGCCACAGGCTGTACAGACGGCGCACCTGATCAGGAACCCGTACAGAAGTCACCACCGGCAGCCATAGCTGAGCCTGAGCCTCCAAAAGCTGCGCCACAGGTTCCCAGGAACGAGGGTCACTTAGCGGCGGAACCTGCAGCATGCCCGGCCCCTTCAAACGGGCACGGTCAGGATGCAACAGCAAAGCACCAGGAGCAGCACCCTCAACCTGCATAGCTTTCAACAGCGCCAAAGTGTCAAGGGCGGGACGGGGCCGGGTGAGAAGCTTCAGCTCCTGCACCGGTTTGAGCACAGTGCCATCCACGTCCAGGATGAGCTGCAGATTGAGTTCAGCAAAACGATCCGCCACCCGACGGTACACCTGCTGATAGTAATGAGGCTGCAACACCGGCAGGGAGCGGAAACCACTGACGGTAGGAATGGAGCCCTCCATCAGACGCTGAAACTCCGATTCCTCCAGTTGCACGGCAATCAGCGCTTGGGGAGCCTGCAGAGCCTCACGTAGAGAGTCCGACCAGCGTTTCAGTCCTTCCAGGAACGATTCCAGTAGGTCACGGCTCGCCCCTGCATCACTGATGGCACGCTCGCCGCCGGGTAGGTAGATGCTGGCTGCAAGGGTCAGCGGACCAACCAGCTGAATCTTATACACCGCAGCGGAATCCTCAACACCGGAGGTGAACCTCTTCTTCTGCACACCCACACGGTCAGCTAGAAGGTTGATATCGGAGAGCAGACGGTCCTGCGCTAGGGCAGACTCGCGCGCTCCCCTGCCGCCGCTATGCACCATGCGCCAGCCAAACGAGGCACCGTCAAAGGCAAGTCCCTCGCACACCGCCAGGGTGCGTGCCAGCGGGGTAGTCCGCCAGCCCAGCGCCGGCAGATGCGGCAGGAACGGCAAGTGCGGGGAACCCAGCTCGCCTTCTACACGGGACATCGCCTCAGCCAAATCATTGCCGGGAAAATCGCCCCGACCGCTAGCACGCACCAGCGGACGCTCAGTAGCGAGTGCGGCAAGATCTTGCTCGGTCAGTTCGTCTCCTTCGGGGGCACGGTACTCACCGGGCAGTAGCAGGCGCTCTGGCACCGGCTCGGTACGGGCATTCTGGCGGGAGGAAGATTGAGGGGGCATAAACAGGTGAGGTTAAGACCGGTTAGGGAAAAGTGCGGGCAGGTCAAAGCTCTGCCGCTGGATGCTCAGCACGCTGGAAGCTCAGCACGGATGAGAGCAGGGCTTTTCGAAGAGGCTGAGCTTTCAGAAAGTCATAGCCTTCCAGGCTCTTAGCTTTGAGACTTTTCAGTCTCTTTGTCATGGTCAGCATGCTCGTTCGCGATGCGCACGTGGTGGCGAATCACCTCAGAGATGATGAAGTTCAGGAACTTCTCCGCGAATTCCGGGTCCAGGCTGGATTCCTTCGCCATGGCACGCAGGCGAGCAATCTGTGCCTCTTCACGGCCGGGGTCACCGGCGGGCAGGTTGTGCTCAGCCTTCAGGACGCCCACGCGCTTGGTTGCCTGAAAACGCTCCGCAAGGATGTGCACCAACGCTGCATCGAAGTTGTCGATGGAGCGGCGCATGGCGAAGAGCTCCTCGTAAACCTCCGGCGCGACTTCATCGCCCATGGAGGTGGCGTGGGGGTCAAATTCGCAGGAAGTGTGTTCGGCAGTCATCGGTCTCTCCTCAGTTCGGTTGTGGTCTTCTGTGCGTTGTGTTCAAGCAGGTTATTGCGGCAACAGCTGGGGATAGCGGGGTGTGCAGCTATTCTGTGCGGCTAGTTGGCGTTGGTAGAGGCGCCACTAGACAGGGTTTCCTGAATGTCTTCGCGGTCCAGCGAGTAAGCGCGGGCGATGGTGGACTGACCCAGTACGCGGGTGCCCTGGTAGAGAACCATGGTCTGTCCCGGTGCCACACCGGAGAGCGGATCCAGTAGGCGCACTACGGTTTCCAGGCGCAACACATCTTCTTCTTCAGCTTCGGGGTCGGATGCCCAGGTCATGTATGCCTTGGCACGGACCGGGTCGGCGTGCGCGCGCACCTGTGCGGTCACTTCGAACTCTTCGCTGCGAGTACCAGCCTGCGGGGGCTGTTCCAGGAAGCGTGCCGCCTGCTCTACGGGTACGCCCGCCCAGGTGGCGCGGATACCACGGATTTCGTGCACGGCAAGCAACTCACGGGAGCCGACGATAACTTCGTTTTCCTTGGGGCGCACCTCCAGAACGAAGCGGGGCTTGCCGTCGGCGGCGGGGCGGCCCAGTGCCAGGCCCTTGCGCTGACCTACGGTGTATGCCTGCGCGCCGGGGTGCTCGCCGAGCACCTCGCCGTGGGTGTCCTTAATGAGGCCGGGGCGCATCTTGATGTGGTCGCCCAGCCAGGCGCGAGTATCACCTTCGGGGATAAAGCAGATGTCGTAGGAGTCCGGCTTCTTCGCCACGGAGAAGCCGCGCTCTGCCGCCTCCGCACGTACCTGTGTCTTGGAGGGGGTGTCTGCAAGGGGGAACCAGGCGTGCTTAAGCTGTTCGTGGGTGAGCACACCAAGTACGTAGGACTGGTCTTTTGCCCAGTCGGCGGCGCGGTGAAGTTCGCGGTTGCCGTCTTCGGTGGTGATGACGCGGGCGTAGTGTCCGGTCACCACGGCGTCGAAGCCGAGTGCGAGGGCCCGTTCGAGTAGCGCGGCAAACTTAATCTTTTCGTTGCAACGCATGCAGGGGTTGGGGGTTCGTCCGGCTTCGTATTCGGAGATGAAGTCGTCGACGACATCTTCCTTGAAGCGTTCGGAGAAGTCCCAGACGAAGAAGGGGATGCCCAGCTGGGAGCAGACGCGGCGGGCGTCCATGGAGTCTTCGAGAGTGCAGCAGCCGCGGGAGCCGGTGCGCAGGGTGCCGGGCATGCGGGATAGGGCTAGGTGAACGCCGACTACTTCGTGTCCTGCTTCTACGGCGCGAGCTGCGGCGACTGCGGAGTCAACGCCGCCACTCATAGCTGCAAGAATTTTCACTGCCTATCCTTCTGTTGTGTTGAGCCTTTAGAAAGGTACGCCGTATTTGTGTGGGCGGACTTTCCGGTACTGTAGCTACCCATTGTACGCAGGGGCTCGGCGGAATATTGGGCAGTGCACCCTCAGCCAGCCCTCAGCGAACGCTGAGATTCCAGGCTGAGGGCAGTTGGGTCTCTTCTCTCCTGGTTTTCTAGTGCCAGCGGGAGGCGTCCGGCAGCTGCGAGGAAAGCCCGGCCTTTGCCGCCTGTTCGTAGGCGGCGGGTAGTGCCGCGATGAGGCGCGCAATATCGGCTCCGGTGGTGGAATGACCGAGGGTGAAGCGCTGGGCGCTGCGGGCGGTGTCTTCGCCCATTCCCATTGCCATGAGCACATGGGAGGGGCGGGTCACCCCGGCGTTGCAGGCGGAGCCGGTGGAGCTGCTGATGCCCTGCATGTCCAGCAGGAAGAGCAGGGTGTCACCTTCTGCGTTTTCGAAGGTGAAGTGGGCGTTACCGGGCAGTCGCTTCTGGCCGGGGTACTCTTCAGTGAGCGGATTTTCTCCGCTCAGGTGCGCCTGCGGGATGAGCGCGCTAATTGCCGCAATGAGTTCGTTGCGTAGCGCGGCGATACGGGCAGATTCTTTGTCAAGGTACTGAACCGAGTGTACGGCGGCCTCTGCAAAACCTGTTATCGCGGGTGCGTCGATGGTGCCGGAGCGCACGGAGCGTTCCTGGCCGCCTCCGTGTAGGACGGGGGTCATCTGTACGGCGCGGGTTGCAACGAGCGCGCCGATGCCCATGGGGCCACCGATTTTATGGCCTGAGATTGCGAGGGTCGCCACCTTGCTGGCGTGGAAGTCAATGGGGATTGCGCCGAATGCCTGTACCGCGTCCGAGTGCACGGGGATACCGTATTCGGCAGCGATAGCGGCGATCTCGGGGATGGGCTCTACGGTACCGACCTCATTGTTCGCCCACATGACGGTCACGAGTGCGACGTCTTCGGGGTTCTTTTCGATGAGCTCGCGGACGGTCTGCGGGTTGACGCTACCGTGCTCGTCTACGGGGATCCATTCAAGCTGCGCGCCTTCTGCCTTTTCGAGCCATTCGCAGGTTTCTTCCACGGCGTGGTGCTCGATGGAGGAGACGAGAATTCGGGTGCGCTGCGGGTCTTCTTCGCGGCGCTTCCAGTAGATGCCCTTGACGGCTAGGTTGTCCGCTTCGGTGCCGCCTGAGGTGAAAATAACCTCGGCGGGGTCGGCTCCGATGGCGCGGGCGATGCGTTCGCGGGCGTATTCGACGGTGGCGCGGGCGTCGCGTCCTACGGCGTGTAGGGAGGAGGGGTTGCCGCCGTTGCGCATCTGTTCGACCATGGCGTCGATGGCGGCGGGCAGTACGTCGGTGGTGGCGGCATGGTCGAGGTAGACCCGGCCGTTCTGAGGGTTGGTTTCTGCGCTCATGCTTCCTCCTGCTGGGTTGTCGGCGGTTTTTCGCCTTGCTTATTTTATCGCGCTCTATCCGCACTCTTCTAGACATGTTCATCTCGGCAGGGTCGGCGAGCGCTACTCTCCCGGGACGCTCAATGATGGTCGTGGGCTGCGCGGTACACTTAGGAACGTGTTCAAGATTCTTTTCTATACCCCTGAGATTCCCGGCAATACCGGCAACGCTATCCGTTTGGCGGCGATTACTGGCGCTGAGCTACACCTGGTGAAGCCGCTGGGCTTTAACTTTGATGATGCGCATCTGCGCCGCGCGGGTCTGGACTATCACGACCTGGCGGTGGTGACGGTGCATGAGACCCTTGAGGATGCGTGGGAGGCTCTGGCTCCGGAGCGTGTTTTTGCGTTCACGACCACTGCTTCGACTTCATATGCGGATATTGAGTACCGTCCCGATGATGTGTTCATGTTTGGTCCGGAGTCGGTGGGGCTCCCTGCTGAGGTTCAGCAGGACCCGCATGTGAGCGAGCGTGTGAAGATTCCGATGAAGCCGGGCCGTCGTTCGCTGAACCTGGCTAATTCTGCGTCCATTGCTGTGTTTGAGGCGTGGCGTCAGAACGGTTTTGAGGGAGGCGCCATCTAGCATGACTGCAACACACCATAATCTGCCGGAGCATCTGGTTCAGCAGATTCTGGAGACGGACCCTCCCCTGGCTGAGCAGATTCGTTTGGATCGGCAGAATAGGGAGTTTACGGGACGGGGCTGGGCGCCGGTCTTTTCAGCCTCCCCTCATGCTCGTATTGTGGTGATTGGCCAGGCACCTGGACGTGCCGCGCAGGAGAGCCGTATTCCATGGAATGACCAGAGCGGCGTGAAGCTGCGCGAGTGGATGGGCGTAACGGACGAGCAGTTCTATAATCCTGAGCTGATTTCGCTACTACCGATGGATTTTTACTACCCCGGCAAGGGCACACACGGTGATAACCCGCCGCGTAAGGATTTCGCCTCCAAGTGGCATCCGCACTTACTGGAGCTCATGCCGAATATTCAGCTGATTCTACTAGTGGGCGCATATTCCCAGAAGTATTACCTGGATGGTGTGCACGCCCCGAAGGCACAGAAGAACCTGACAGAGACGGTTCGTGCGTGGGAGTCTTATCTTCCGAAGTTCCTGCCTCTGGTGCATCCTTCGCCGCTGAATTTTAGGTGGCAGGCAAAGAACCCATGGTTCGAGCAGGAGGTTATCCCAGCTTTGAGGAGGCGTGTGGGAGAGGTCCTCAAGGACGCTTAGCCCGCCCGCTCTGCAGTATCACTATAGTTCTGCCTTACTAATAAAGATGCTCCCACCCCATATATGGGGTGGGAGCATCTTTATTATGCACGTTGTTTAGGCTAACTAAGCAGTCCCAGCTGAGCGGGTGTTTCTCAGCTACGCCGTACTGTTAGTTCAGACGCGAGGGGTTACTTCTGACTGTCGGCGTTGCCCAGAGTCACGGTGATGTCCTGGGTGGAGGAGCCGCGCTTGATCTTCAGCTTCAGGTCGGAGCCTGCCGCTGCGGCACGTACGGTACCGTTGAGCTCTTCGCTCTTGGTGACAGCATGGCCGTCGGCTTCAATCACGACGTCGCCGGATCGCAGACCTGCCTTGGCGGCGGGACTGTTGGATTCTACCGAGACAATTTCAACACCACCGGGGATGAGCTTGGACGAGCCCGAACCGGTGTCCGCGGGGGTGTTCTTTACGCTTGCGCCCAGGTAGCCGTGAGTTGCTTTACCCTTGGCAATAATCTCGGAGGAGATGCGCTTGGCGTAGTTGGAGGTAATGGAGAACGCCATACCATCAGCGGTGCCACCGTCCTGACTTGCCTGGCCCTGCGCGTTAATACCGATCAGTTCGCCCTTAAGGTTCACCAGCGGGCCGCCGGAGTTACCGTGGTTGATGGGCACATCAACCTGAATCATGGGGATGTAGTTCTGGCCCTTCGAGTCAGCAGGCTGCACGCGGTTTGCATTTGAGACTACGCCGGCAGTCACCGATTCGCTACGACGATACGGTGCACCGAGGGCAACCACAGCCTCGCCGGAGACCAGCTTGGAGGAGTCGCCCCAGGTGATGGGCTGCAGATCCAGGCCGGAAGGGTTAATCTTCAAAACCGCCAGGTCAGCTGCAGAGTCCAGGCCCACCACTGTTGCGGTGCGCACGGTGCCATCGCTTAGGCGAACCTCAATGATGTATGCTTCTCTGGAAGATTCGAGGGTGACCACGTGATGGTTGGTGAGGATGTGGCCGGCCTTATCGAGGACAACACCACTACCTCCGCCGGAGGCGGAGCCATTTGACGCCATGATGGTCACGGTGGAGGGCAGGACCTTCTTCGCGGTTTCTGCTACGCCTGCCACGGTGGAGTAGTTACTGATATTGGAGCTAACGGAGCCGCGGGAGGAGGTGCTGGAGGAGCTGTTGTTCGAGGCAGCGATACCGCCTCCGACGCCCGCACCGACACCACCACCGACGAGGGCTGCGAGTAGGGCTGCAGTGAGCACAACGCCGGCACCGTAACGCTTGTTGTTATGGGTATTCTGGGGTGCAGCCTGTGCCGCGCTAACCTGAGCGGCGGCTTGGGGGTAGGTGTATCCGGGAGATGCGTATGCCTGCGGGTATGCGTTCTGGCCTTGCTGGTAGCTTGCCTGTCCGTTCACGTTCTGCATGGGACGGGTTGCATCCGTGACGCCGTCATTGCCCCCGTAAAACCATCCGTTGTTTTGAGTCATGAGTTCTCCTAGAGTTGAGCGTGTACCTCACCCTGAGCGCACGCTATGTTTCTACTGTAGAGGGTGTTTTATAGCATTCTGTATCTTTTTGCTGTTAGTAATCGGGGAGTTCGCTGGGAATTTTTCTCGCCCCTTTCATTTGGGGCAGATTAGCTGGTCTGAGCTACCCGGCGATTCATTCGGCGGCTAGTTTATTTTGGGGTTTTGTCCGCTACTCACTCTCAGGTTTGTCTTTTAAAGCGCCCAATTTTTCTTCACGGTTTACACAGCCTGATGCTTCTTGGTACACAGCTTGGTCACAGGGTTGCTCCGTAATGTTTCAGGTGCATAGAGACGAGGACAAAGGAGGAAACCCATGATGATCGGAACCCTGATTTTTTGTGCGATCTTGGCAAGCTCCATCGGTATCGGTGCGGGTATTGTGGCCTGTTGCTCGGGAACGGTGCACCGCCGTCATCGTGCGGAAAAAACTGCCGAGTTGACGCAGCCACTGGCTACACAGGTGTTGACCACCGGTAGGTAGCGCATAGAATTTGATAGTTTCCGGGGCGGGAGATAAGAGCCCTGCACCGGAAGGGACGAGAATCCCCAGTATGTCCCGAAGGGGCGGTGTGAGGACCTGCCCGGGTACGATAGTGAGTTGAGTGATGATCGATGCGGCGTGAACCCTTGCATGAGGGCTTACGCCGCATCGTCTTTTAACCGTGGTGCGAGCGCAGGAGGCACTGGGCGAAAGCACCCGGTACCCGGGCTACTTCCCTTTTAGTATGCGGTAAGGCGACGGCGTTGCGGGCACCCAGGATTTAGCTGGGTTATGGTGAAGTTATGAGGATTATTTCTGCTGTTTTCGCTCTTGTTGGCGCGCTGCCGGTCACATCTGCGGCGGTGGCGTCTTCTGCGGACGGTACAACACGTCTGTACGCGTTGCTTATCTTTGTTCTGATCTACGCAGCGGTAGCGTTGTTCGCGTCGTTGAGCCCCTCGCGCCGTCGCGCGTGTGAGATTAGACAGCAAGTGTTGCAACAGCAACAGAACCAGTCGATGAATCAGCAGGTACCGCACCCGCAGGCACCCGATCAGCAGGGGCCTTCACAGCCTGCGCCGCAGCAGGCACAGTCTCAGCAGATTCAGGGCACGGTGAGCTACCCGATGCGCTACCAGCCGAAGCAGGCTCAGCCGGGTCATAGTGCTCAGCAGCCGGTGGCGGTGCCATCGCCTCTGGAGCCGATGCAGGTAGGTGGCGCCTCCGGTTCTTCAGCGCAGAGCCATTCAGCAGAAAGCCAGGTGCAACAGAGCACGCCCCTGAGCACCCTGGCGCAGCCTGAAGAGCGCCCGCAGCAGGAGGTTCCCCAGCAGGCGCCTGAGAGCAAGCCCTCCGATCGTTTCTCTTTGAGTACCAATCACAAGCTCATTCCCCCGCTAGAGGATGCGCAGCGCAGCCGCTACCCCATGGTGCTTTCTGTCAGTACATCAGAGGATGAAGTCTTTGCACTGCCGTCGATTAGCGGTGTACCGGAGCATCTGCTGGTGGGCGCGCAAGAGAATCATGTTCCGCTGAATCAGCGTCCGCGCTGGCAGCAGGTCGATATTCTAGAGAACTACCTCATGCGTGCGGTCATGAACCTGCAGACGCTGGAGCGTGCGCAGTTTTCTCCGCTACACAGTTTCAAAGAGACTGCCCAGGCTGACCGTACGGGGCTTGCCGCCGAGCTGGAAGAAACCATCCGGATGTCTCAGCTGAAGCTGAGCGGGGCGTTAGAGTTCTATACGTCCCTACCTCGTCTGGCGGATGCCCCGAGTTCTTACGCTTTTGCTCGTGATCATGCGCTCTCCCTGAGCGCCGCCGTCATTAGCCTGACGGAACAGTGCTTTGAGCGTACCTTCAGTTGGCGTCTGTTGGAGGATACCCTCCCGGACTCTTTGAACGACCGCCTCTACGCGGTGCGTTATCTGCGTGAGAGCGCGCAGAAGCTGGCGGCTTCTGTGGAGCTGAGCGATTTTGACCGCGCCATGCAACTTGCCGAGACCTGGAAGAAGACTGTTCGCAAGGACTCGAATCTCGATGAGGTCAAGGTCTGGAATGAGATGACGGAAGTTGCCTTTGACGTTCTACCCCACTTGCGAGAGCGGGCGTTGAAGGGCGTTCAGTCTACGTTGGAGTTTAGCGAGCTTTTCTACCGTTCCAGCGAGGACGGTACGCACCGCATGCTCCACCCAGAACAGCTGAGTGAGTTTGAGCTCAAGGGCGTACAGTCCACGCTCGAAGAGCACCTGGAAAAGGTGCGTCTTGAGCTTCAGGATGCGGAGTTCTGCGCCGCAGTTTTGAGTCTGCAGGCGCGCTCTATCATTGAGCTTATCCAGGAGCTTCTGCAGGTTGAGCAGGAAGGCGTTCTGGCGGAGGTTGTAACCGATTTGCGGGCACTTGCTCATTACTCGCCCCACCTTGCCAAGCAGCCTATCCATACGTTGATGTTCAGGCGCGAACAGTACGCCCCCGATCGGGAGGATCTGCCAACCATTGGCGAGCGCATCCGTTCTCTCTCAAGTGTCCCCGAGGTTCTGGCGTTCGTTCATTATGAGGGAACGGTGCTTCTACTGGGCGTCTCAGATCCGTATCAGGCGTTTTCCGGGGAGGGTTCCCCCGAGGGTCTGCTTTCGGAAGAGATGAAGTTATCCTCCATGCCGCTGTCTGTGTTGCGGACCCATTCGCGGCTTCTGCAGCAGGTGCTTCGCCTACAGAATCTGCGTTTAAAGCTGGCGTGGGTGAGTAGCTGTAGTGGCTACATGTCTTGGCCCCTGGTTGATCGTCATTTCGTTGGTCCCTCTGCCGCTGATGAGGATTTGAAGGAGCTGACTGAAAATATTGAGGCGCTCGCTGAGCTTCTGGACGCCCGTTCTAACTCCCAGATGTATAAGGGCCGTAGCGTGCCGACTACACCCTTTTTGTGGTCGCAGATGCGGGAACAGGCAGATTCCAGTTCTAGGTTGCTGAATTATGTGCAGTTCTTAGGCTGGATGTACACCTTGTCTTCGCGGGTTCAGGTGGTGAACGGTGTGGTACAGAGTATCCACGATGTTAGTGCCGCGGAGGTAGTGGAGCATCTGATAAGTAATCTGGAGATTGCGCGGCGGCGCTAATTAACTGAATAGCCGGTGAGCCGGGATCTAGCGTGAGGCTAGCCCCCGGCTTTCCTGTATAAATCCTGGGAAGTCGGTAAACGGGTGGCAAATAGCTGCGCAATATTCTCGTATCTGTGCGTCTGTGTGACTAGGCCACCGCTACACTAATAATGTGACCGGCACTAAGGTGTGCGATGAACAAGCACGCCGTGAAGTGCAGGTCCGTTCGTACTTCACGATAACGGAGGAAAGACCATGACCGAGCACGCCTTTGCGCGTCAGATTCGTCCCGCACGCCCTCGCCTGCGCACTATCTTGGGTGCCACCGTGCTGGCGGCTGGTCTTTCTTGTGCCCCGGTGGTTCTGCCGGCTGGTTCTGCATTTTTGAGCACGTCGGCGTTGGCTGTTGCCCCGATGCAGATTACGGGCACCACCGTATACGATTCCACGAACTCTTTGGGTGATACCGCTACCCTAAAGTCTAAGATTTCGGCTCTGTCGAAGAAGCACAACGTGGATTTGCACGTGGTGGTTATCGATAAGTTTGAGAACCCGTCTACTTCTTCAAGCTGGACGAAGGCGCTTGCTACGAAGAACAATTGGGGTTCTGCCGATGTGGTGCTGGTGATTGCTACCGAGTCTCGCCAGGCGTATTTCTTGGCGGGTAGCGCCAAGACTCTTTCGAGCGACCAGCAGACGAAGGTGTATCAGAACTACATCAAGCCGAAGCTGCAGAATAGCGACTATATGGGTGCGGCACTGGCTGCGGTTGAGGGTATCGAGGCTCAGAAGGGAGGTAGCTCTTCTGGCCTGGTGACCGGCGTGCTCGGTGTGGGCGCGGCGGCAACCGTGGGTGCCGGTGGTTACGCGATGTACCGCCGCCGCAAGAAGAATAACGCGCAGCAGCAGCCTCAGCGTTCCTACGGCACGCCTCGCAACTACTCCCCCCTTCCGGAGGTTCCATTGGAGGAGCTGCACACTCGTGCCGGTAGCGCCCTGCTCCAGGCTGATACGACGATGAGCCACGCGAAGCAGGAGCTTGAGTTCGCGCGCGCCCAGTACAACGATCAGCAGGTCACCGAGTTCGCTCAGGAGATTGCGCGTGCTGAGGATCTGATGAGTAGGTCCTTCCAGCGTCAGCAGCTTCTAACCGATAACATCCCGGATACTGACGCTGAGCAGCGTGCTTGGTTGACTGAGATTATTGATAACTCTCAGGAAGTCACCCGCATTGCTCAGGAGCAGGACGCTAAGCTGGCTCAGTTGCGCAACCTGGAGCAGGAGGCACCTGCGGCTATTGAGGCTCTGGCTCAGCGCCTACCGCAGCTGCGTGCCTCGGTGGAAGAGATTGCCGCTCAGTACCGCGCGCTGAAGGAACGTTACCTGCCCAGCGCCCTGGAGCCCATTTCCAAGACTCCTACCCTGTTGGAGTCGAATATGGTGCTGTGCGCTGCGGAGGTTGAGAAGGCTAAGGCGACCGTTGCTACGGCTCGTTCGGAGGCGGTTGCTCATCTGCGCACCGCCGAGGAAGCAGCCTCGCAGATTCAGGCGCTGGGTGCGGCCGTGAATACCCGTTCGCATGAGCTAGAGCAGGCTCAGCTGGGTCTGAGCACCGACCTGCTGAGCATTCAGCGTGACGTGGCTGAGGCGAAGAGCCTCGCGGCTTCTCAGCGTCGCGATGATTTGGGTGCGGTCGCCGCCGGTATGGAGGCGGTACTCAACCAGGTCACCCAGAGCGCTTCGACTCGCCCGAATGACCCACTAACTCTGGTGAACCAGTTACATCAGCTCTCCGCTGAGCTGGATAAGGCAATGACGAATATGCGTGCTACCCGCGAGCGTTCTCGTGCGGCATCGCAGAACCTGGATCGTACAATGCGTTCTGCCTACGCTGCTGTGAACGGTGCGCGTAGCTACATCAATAACCGCCGTGCTGCGGTGGGCCCGATGACTCTGACTGCTGTTTCTGAGGCGGAGCGTCACCTGGATCAGGCTCAGCGCTTGGCTTCTTCGGATCCGCTGAACGCTATGAAGGAAGCCAATATGGCCATCCAGAAGGCAACCGATGCACAGAACCGCGCTCAGAGCGAGGTCGGCAACTACTACAACAACCATGACCGCGGCGGTGGCTTCGGCGGTGACCTTGCGAAGGGTCTGCTGCTGGGCGCTCTGATGACCGCGATGAACTCCGGCACCAGTAGCTGGGGTAGCAACGGCGGCCACAGCAGTGACGGTAGTAGCAGCGGAAGCTGGGGCGGTGGCTTCAGTGGAGGCGGCGATTGGGGCAGCGGCGGCGGTGACGGCGGTAGCTTCTAACCGCCTCCATGCTAACGATCCTGCCGGTCGGTTTCTGCAGATTTTTCTATACCCTGACTGGCGAGGGTACGTAGCTTACCTCACCGGTTTCTTCCCCAGCCGGAAAACACCTAAGGTAATTTACTAGAAGTTTAGGTAACAGAAATCAGGCGTGCATCATGTTCACAGCATGCACCCAGAAAACTGCCACATAATTAGCTATACGGGCACGGCTCACGAGGAGCGTAGTGCTCCCCCCGCAGCCCGTGAACAGAAAGTAGGAGATTATGGCTAAGCAGACCATCTTCGGCCGTATTGCACAGCTCGCTAAGGCAAACATCAACTCTCTGATTGATGCAGCTGAGGACCCGGAGAAGATGCTGGACCAGATGGTTCGTGACTACACCAACAACATCCGCGAGGCGGAGGCTGCAGTAGCACAGACCATCGGCAACCTGCGTCTGCTCGAGAAGGATCACGCAGAGGACGTCAAGGCCGCTCAGGAATGGGGCACCAAGGCTCTGGCAGCTTCTAACAAGGCTGATGAATTCCGCGCAGCTGGCGACGTTGCCAATGCTGACAAGTTCGACAACCTCGCTAAGATCGCTCTGAACAAGCAGTTGCTCGCTGAGAAGGCTGCACAGGCTGTTGAGCCCCAGCTGGCTTCCCAGACTCA
Source organism: Rothia sp. 27098_8_161 (assembly GCF_041432905.1). Classification (NCBI taxonomy): domain Bacteria; kingdom Bacillati; phylum Actinomycetota; class Actinomycetes; order Micrococcales; family Micrococcaceae; genus Rothia; species Rothia sp. 27098_8_161. Next base: position 27,302 of record NZ_JAPWAL010000021.1, read on the forward strand.
GGTCGTCAACCAGCTCAAGGACGGCCTGGAGAAGATGCGCTCCAAGCTTGAAGAGGTCAAGTACAAGCGTGATGAGCTTACTGCACGTCAGAAGACTGCAGCAGCTCAGGCTCAGGTGAACGACGCTCTGAAGGCATTCGATGTCCTGGACCCGACCAGCGAGATGAGCCGCTTCGAAGAGAAGGTTCGCCGCGAAGAGGCACGCGTCATCGGTCAGCAGGAACTGGCAGCTTCCTCCCTGGACGCACAGTTCAACACCCTGGACCAGATGGAGCGCGAGACCGAGCTGGACGCTCGCCTGGCCGCTCTGAAGGCTAAGAACGCTCCAGCAGCTCCGGCTCCCCTGGCTGTGGAATCCCCCACCCAGACTCTCTAAGCCTGGTCTAGCGCATAGCTTCTTAGGCTAAACCTATAAAGATCCGCCCCGCTCCTGAACTCATCAGGAACGGGGCGGATCTTTATGCGTTAAGGGGTGCGAGCTTTAGTTCGCGTAGATGTACAGGTAGCCTGCCATAGCGTCACGGGTGACCGCAGCATTAGAGGTGGAACCGGTACCGATACCGTTGGAGGCAGCCCACGCCAGAGCCTGGGAGGCATAGCCGCCCTGGTCCTGTGCCGGGGAACCAGCTGCACGGTACATGAACTCAGCCATGGTGGACTCGGTGACGGCCTCCAGGGGGCGGAAGTCGCTACCGCTGATGCCCTGCTGGCTCAGCCAGAAAATCTCCTTGTATGCGGGGTGGTTGACCGGCACGTCGCTGAACGGCGAAACAGCCGGTACGTTCACTGCGGGGCGACCAGCCACGCGGTACAGGTAGGTTGCCAGCTGTGCACGGTTGACCGATGCGTTCGGGCGGAAGGTACCGTCCGCGAAGCCGATCATGATGCGGTGATCAGAGTGCCAGCTAATCTCGTTGTAGTTCGGGTTCGAATCGGACAGGTCGCTGTAGCCCAGTGCGGGGGTCTTACCCGCGAAGTCCAGGGAGGACGCTAGGATGTGCGGCAGATCGTAGTCGTGGTGGCTGAAGCCGTCAATCAGCTTCACACGGGCGTCGGAGAAGCCTGCGCCAAGGTATGCGTTGTAGCCGGACTCGACTGCGCCTCGTGCGCTCCAGGTGACGGGGTTGGTGTTACCGGAGGTGTCGTTCGCGCCAACCCACCAGTACATGGGCAGCCCCTTGGTGGTTGCGTCAGCGTCGATGGAGCCGTCCGAGTCTCCACCTGCGACCATGATGGAGCCGCCACCGTTACGCCATGCGGTGTTGTGGTCGGTCAGCTCGTAGGTGATGAACTCAGCGCCACCGGAGTAGCCCATGGTCCACACCTGGGATGCGTCCAGGTTGTTCTGGCTGATGAAGGACTTCGCGAAGGATCGGAAGAACTCACCGTTGGTGTTCATGTCTTCCCACCAGGTGATGCCGTCGCCGGATGCATTGGTGTCCGGGGAGATGACCGGCACGAAGACCATGTTGCGGGTGTTAGCGATCTTGCCCATTGCCGCGAGCATGCCCTCGTCGGGGGTGTAGACCTTGGACTCGTTACGCTGCCAGTAGTCACCGTCGAAGTAGAAGACCACGCCAACGGGCTTGGAGTAGTCTAGGTTGTTCGCGTACACGTGGTACTGGGAGGTAGTACCTGCCGGGGAGGTGTAGCTCTGGTAGGTTGCGGAGCGCATGGTGCGGGCACGCTGAGTGCTCTGTTGCTTCTGTTCGGTCTTCTGCTCGACCTTGGGGGCGGCGGTTTCCGTACCCTTGGTGAGCGAATTGCTCAGAATCTGCGAGAAGTTGTAGTCGAAGTGACCCGAGCCGTTCAAAACGGTCGCGGAAACGTTGGTGTAGCCGGCGTTGCGGTAGGCGTTGTAGCCGCCCTTAACCGCGCCTCGTGCGCTCCAAGTCTGCGGGTAGGTCTCGCCGGTACCGTCATTCGCATTGGCGTACCAGTACATGGGCTGGGACTTCAGCGCATCCGAGGGGGTGCCCTCGTCCAGGCCACCGCCGGCGACCATGATGGAGCCGCCGCCGTTACGCCAGGTCTGGGGTTTGGTGTTCAGTTCGTAGGTGATGAACTCAGCGCCGCCAGAGTAGCCCATGGTCCACACGTTGGAGGAGTCCACACCGTTAGCCGCGATGAAGGAGGATGCGAAGGCACGGAAGAACTCACCGTTACGATCCATGTCTTCCCACCAGGTCACGCCAGCATCGTAACGGTTGGTGTCCGGGGAGATGACGGGCACGAACAGCATGTTCTGTGCCGCTGCGGATGCAGCCATCTGAGCCAGCTCGCCGGAGGGGTCGTAGACCTTGGACTGATCGTTGCGCCAGTAGTCGCCGTCGAAGTAGAAGACCACGCCAACGGGCTTGGAGAAGTCCACGCCCTCAGCGTAGACGTGGTACTGCGAGGTGGTACCAGCCGGGGAGGTGTATGACAGGAAAGTCTGGTTGGTGCGGGTTGCCGCCACACCGGATGCTGCCTGAGTAGCCTGTGCGCTCTGCGCGGGCTGAGCGGTGGGGGTTGTAGCATTCTGGGTAGCTGCGGGGGTCTGGGCAATCTGTGCCAGGGTGGGCTGAGCGGTGGGGGTTGCAGCATTCTGGGTAGCTGCGGGGATCTGGGCAATCTGTGCCAGGGTGGGCTGAGCGGAAGGCTGAGCCGCCTGGGTAGCCTGAACAGCCTGTGCGGACTGGAAGGTAGCCGAGGGGGTCGCCTGCTGTGCTGCCTGAGTTGCCTGAGCAGTGTAGGTTTGCTGGATGGGCTGAACCGCGGTCGTTGCGGGAATCTGTTGAGTCTGCTTTGCCTGTTCTGCCTGCTGGCGGATCTGCACAGAAACCTGCGAGAGGGTGGGCTGCACAGTGGAGGTGAACAGGGGCTTGGGAGCGGTGGTTGCGGTAGCTGCGCCGGGGATGTCCTGAACAACGGGTGCGAATGCGGAAGCGGGTGCTACCAGGGTGCTACCGAGTACGGAGGGTACGGCGATAGCTGCCAGGGAGCCAGCCTTAACGGTACGGGGGCGAAGTGCCATGGGGTTGTCCTCATTGTTAATGTTTCTGGGGCGCAAAGGCCCGTAAGTGGTTGAGTGATAGATGGTCGATAGGTGAGACGTCCTATGGGCGGTCGGCCTGCGGATGTGACGCTACCCGGAACGCTTCCATCAACCAGCCCGTACGTGTTGCGGGGGTGTCTGATGTGATGGAGGGCGCGGGGCCAATCCGGAGAACTGCGCGGTGAACCGCGGTGACCATGTACTCAAAGCTACCAGGTCAAAAAGCCTTTTCCAGCGGTTTTTTGGGGCTATTTTTGGGTATCGAACAAAATTAGATCTTAACTAGAGTTTTTCTTCAACTTCTAGCCGAACTTAAGCCACCCTCAAGTAGAGGTTGAATGGGCTGTTTTTCCTTGATTTTCCGGGGTTTTTGAATGTTTCTTGAACAGTTTTCAAAAACCCTACAATTAACTCGAATGTTTTACCTGTGACTACAATCACTTTCATGGTGAATTGTTGCACTCGAAGTCCGTTTTCTACCAAAAACCGCGGAATTCCGGGATAAAACGGGTGATTTCCAAGCCAGGAATATAGGCAACTTTCGCATATTCCACTTTGAGAATGCACTTTGAGGCAAAAATATCCCCTCACCACTCCCTCACTCAGGTAACCTTTCGGACCCCTCATTATGCTCCTAAGACCCATCCCAGCCCTCCTTCAAAGCCCCTTTCGAGGGGCCCAAAAAGTAGCACCTCAAGAAGGTATAATCGCTCGCCAATAACCACCCAAAAGCAGCTCTGCCCCACCCTATGAGCACACCCGCCTAAGCCTCGATAGAGACACTGAGGAACACCTCGAAAGACACATCGGGAGACATTCAGAGGACCAGCCCAAGGTGCTTTCAAAGCAGTTCTCTAAGGAAGTTTCGAGAGGCTCGAAGATCCACGTTAAGCACCTCTGAAGGGTCAGCAGGCAAGTCCCCGCCAACTTCTCCGAAGCGCCCTCATAAAGGGCAGGTCAACCTCGACAAGGCTCAGAAGATCCCCTCCACGGATTACAGAAGGCATGAGATAAAGAGAGGCAGAGGATATAAAGAAAGCCGCCCAACAGGCGACAGGCAGGCGGCAAAAGAAGATAGGCAGGCGAGAGCACAGGTTTTGGTGAATAAAAAAACTCCCGATAGCTAAAAGCTATCGGGAGTTATCCGTTGCGGGGACAGGATTTGAACCTGCGACCTCCGGGTTATGAGCCCGGCGAGCTACCGAACTGCTCCACCCCGCGGCGACTCATATAACTATACAGACCCAGAACCGGTCACGCAAGCCAAAATCATTATTTGTAACCAAGCACACAAAAACGGGGTGGAAGCCATTGCTTCCACCCCGTTCCATCAGAGACCGCTAGAGGTAGCCAGTAGGAGCCATACCCAGTGCAGGCTCCGGTTCTAGGTCGAGGACGCTAGACCCAGAAACCCAAGCGCCTAGTGGGTGTACTCCCCCACTACCCCAGCACCTTGTACTTCACAGCACCTTAACGAGAAGCCAAAGCGCTAGCGCTGGGCTTCGCGCTTGCGGGGGCGCTTGCAGAAGCCGCAGCACTCGGAGTCGTAGAGGTACTGGGAGCTGCCGATGCAGAAGCCTTAGCGGAAGCTGTACTCTGCGCCTCCTCAGCCTCCAGAGCCTTCTTCACGGCTGCTTCCAGACGCTTCTGAGCCTCACCGTAGGCAGCCCAGTCGCCCTTCTTCATTGCCGCATCAGCATCGGTCATCGCCTTCGAGGCATCCGTCAGAGCCTGCTTCAGCTCCGAAGACTGCGAAGCCGACGAACCGCCGGTCGAAGCGCCCGAAGAACCAGAAGCCGAGGGGCTAGCCGACGATGAACCGTCCAGCTTCACACCCGAAGAGCCATCAAACACCTGGTTCAGCGCCTCCTCCAGAGTCGGTGCGAAACCGACCTTGTCGCCGAAGCTTACCAATACACGCTGCAGACGCGGGTACTTAGCGTCACCGCTCGACTGCACGTACACCGGCTGAACGTACAGCATGCCACCGCCCACCGGCAGAGTTAGCATATTGCCGTTAATAACCTCAGACGAACCGCGGCGCAGAAGGTTCAGCTGGTTCGATACCTCAGCATCTGAGTTAAAAATGTTCTGAGCCTGACCCGGACCGGGAACCACCGAAGAACGTGGCAGCTCCAGCAGACGCAGCTTACCGTAGTCGGGGCTACGCTCGCCGTCCTTACCGGTACCAGCATCACCATTAGCGGCAAGGAAGCCGTACATCACGTTACGAGAGTTCGAATCGCTCTGCTGAGGAATGAACGTAGTCGTCAACGAGAAGTGCGCACGAGAATCCCCAGGCATCTGCAGGGACAGGTAGTAGGGCGAAATCGGCTGGTTACGATCATTGGTCGGGTCGTTCGGAATCGACCAGACATCGTCACCGGCGTAGAAGCTATTGGCGTTCGTCACGTGGTACTTGTTAAGCATGGTGCGCTGAATATTGAACATGTCAGTCGGGTAACGCACGTGGCTCATCAGCGAAGCGTTCATCTCACGGTAGCTCTTCACCGTGCCAGGGAAAACACCCTGCCACGCCTTCAGCACCGGGTCCTGCTCATCCCATGCATACAGGGTCACCGAACCGTCATACGCGTCCACGGTAGCCTTCACAGAGTTACGGATGTAGTTCACCGAGTTAGAACGCTGAGTACCCGCAGCAGTTGCTGCATCTTGGGAACTACCCTGCGCGTAGGGGAACTGATCGCTCGTGGTGTAAGCATCTACGATCCACTGCACGCGGTTATTCACAATCGCCGGATACGGCTTAGAATCCACGCTCAGGTACGGCGCCACCTTACGCACACGATCGAGCGGATTGCGTTCGTACAGAATCTGCGAACCCTCACGCACCGCGTCCGAAAGCAGAATGTCAGAGGACTGGAACTTAATCGCGTAGGACAGGCGAGCCAGCAGCGAATCAACGCGCGGACCACCATAACCGGCGAAAGTGTACTTCGCATCGGAGGCGTTAGTCTCCTCAGCAGAGAGCGGACGGTCCAGCTCCAGGGTGTCGCCCTTACCGCCCACAATCGAATACTCTGGTGAACTCATGCCAAAGTAAATACGAGGCTCGTAGTCCTCGCTCAGAGCACCGGTCGCCTTAATGCCGGACTGCAAGAACTTCGGGTTACCCGCAGAATCCACCTGGTTACCGTACGCGGCGATCACACCGTAACCGTGGGTGTACACCACGTGGCGGTTATACCAAGAATCACCGCTCGTCTGCGCCGGGTTCAGCTCACGAGCCGCCAGCACCGTATCCTGCGTGGTGTTACCCACCGAATAGCGGTCCACCGCCAGCTGCGAATCAAAACGGTAGTACGGACGGAACTGCTGCATCTGAGCAAACGCCGAGGACACAACATTCGGATCCAACAGACGAATATTCGCAATGGTCGCGCTCGAAGAGCTCAACGCACCGGCACGGGTATCAATCGTCGCGTCATACGGGGTGGCCTCAATCTTATCCAGACCGTAGGCGTAACGGGTCGCATCAATATTGCGCTGAATGAACTTCGCCTGAGCACCCTGCTCATTCGGAACCACCTGGAACCGCTGAACGATCCACGGGTATAGGCCGCCAGCAACCACAGCAACAATTACCAGCATCGCGGTGCTAATCAGTGGCAAACGCCAACGATTCATCGAAGCCGCCACCACAAACATGAGCGCCACCAGCAGAGCAGAAATCGCCAAAATAGCGTTCACCGGGATTGACGAGTTCACGTCCGTGTACATTGCACCAGCCCAGCGGCCCACCTGCTGCTGAGTCGACGAATAACGATCCAGCCAGAAACTCACCGCACGAGTCAGCAAGAACGCAGCCACCACAATCGCAGCGTGACGACGGAACGCCACGGTAGTGCTCATACCGCCCGGCTGCACCTTAATACCACCGTAGAAGTAGTGCATGAACAGGCCCGCGAGCGCCGATAGCACCACAGCGGAGGTCACCAGAGTCACCACCATGCGGAAGAACGGCAACGCAAACAGGAAGAACCCGTAATCCAGGCCGAACTCGGGGTCAGTCTTACCGAAGGACTGCTGGTTGAAGAACAGCGCGAC
>NZ_JAPWAL010000022.1:0-32441 GCF_041432905.1 Rothia sp. 27098_8_161
GTGATAATACCCAGGGGCAGAAGCAGCAGCCAGGCAGCCAGTGGCTTTAGGTGCAAGATGGTCTCACCACGGTAGGCAATGAACGCGAAAAGGGCGAGGGGAATCAGTGCGAAGAGCAGGTACTCGCCGTGGAAGTTATTGGTGTAGAAGATTGCGATAATGCAGATTGCAATCAGGTCGTCGACCACAGCCAGGGTCAGCAGGAAGATACGCATCGCCGAGGGTAGGAAGGTGCCCACAGCGGCAAGAACGGACACCGCAAACGCAATATCGGTTGCGGTGGGGATAGCCCAACCGTGCAGAGCGGTGGGGTTACCGAGGTTAAAGGCCGTGTAGATAATTGCGGGCACCACAACGCCACCGAAAGCAGCCGCAATCGGCACAATAGCGGTGGACGGTGACTTGAGGTCACCGGTCACGAATTCTTTCTTCAGCTCCAGACCGGTGAGGAAGAAGAAGACTACGAGCAGACCGTCTGCTGCCCAGGTACCGAGGCTCATCTGCAGGTGGTTGAAGCCGGGGATGACCGGGCCAACAACGGTGTCTCGCAGACCAAAGTAGAAGGTGGATGCGGGGGTGTTGGCAAGTACTACTGCCAGTACCGTCGCAATCAACAGTACGGTACCACCGACGGATTCTGCACGCAGAATATCGGTTACGCGGCGTGAGTTGCTATATGAGCCGCGGCTGAGGGTATCTGGATTGGTGTGAGTCATTCTCTCCTCTTTCTGCCGCGATATTATGCGGCATCTAAGGCTTTTAAGTTTACTCTGCGCTGTATGAGTATTCGAGTAGCTTCTGGCGGCTTTTAGCTCCTGGACGGTGCACCGCGGTGTGCTTTCATAGCGTATATGTATAAACGTTCCGCCCTCGCCGCGTGGTGCGGTGAGGGCGGAACGCTTAGTATTCTGCGTGTTCGACTAGTGCTCTAGTCGCGCGAATGCGAGATTATGCGCCTGCGATGGCGGGTGCTCCGGACTCCTGGCCGTGGTCGTCTGACAGCTCGCGTGCGACGTAGTTTTCGAGGTCGAAGAGGTTGCCGTTGGCGCGCTTTACGACGGTTACAAGGGTTTCCATGGTGGCGACTTCCTCGACCTGCTCCTTGAGGAACCAGAGGATGAACTGTTCGCCCAGTGCGTAGTTCTCAGCGCGTGCTGCGGAGAACAGTGCCTCGATCTGACCGGTGACGACCTTCTCCTGTGCCAGGGACATGTCAACGATTTCCTGAACGTTCTCGAAGTCGTTCTTGACAGCGGGAACAGCGGGGATCTCGACCTTGTGGCCGCGGTCCAGCTTGTACTGAACCATCATGAGTGCGTGCTCGCGCTCTTCGAGGGACTGCTGGTAGAAGAACTTAGCCAGCTGGGGCAGGTCCTCACCGTCGAGCCAGATAGCCATGGACAGGTACTGGTGAGATGCTGCGAACTCGTGACCAATCTGTTCGCTCAGCAGGTCGTAGAAAGACTTAGACATATGGTTTCTCCTTATATGGTGATTGCTTCTGAGTGCCGGATGGCGCGGTGCAACCTGTTGATATTTATCGTACGGGGTGCTCTGTTGCGTGTACAGAGAGAAAAGGCTAATCGGTGGGGTAGATGAGGTACCCCTGACATATTGTCGCCATAACCCTTAGTGTGGGTAACCTGAATACCTCCTTGGGGATGGGTGGTATTGGGCGTGTTTCCTTGAGATTTCGCGGTTTAAAGCCGCATGAGATACCCCAATATCCCGCATGCATACATGGTGCCCCTGTGCCCGGTAGCCGATCATTCGATATTTCAAAGCGGTACGTGATACCGCAAAAATTTTTTAAAATTCTTCGCAGATAGCGGTACCCCAGGCGACTTGAGGCGGTTTTTAGGGGCTGCGCGTGCCATGGTTCTCGCGCTTCCACGGGGCTGTTAAAGAGATAAGGCTCGTTCCCGGTGGGGAATATGCCTTATCTCTGATTTTCTCAACTCTTACCAGGGGCCAATCTTACCCAGAGCGGAGGAGGTTATTCGGTGGGGTAGTCTCCGCGCTTTAGTGCGTCAATCGAGATGATGTTTGAAGGGGTGTTACCGAGGACCGACTCGCCAATTTCTGCAAGGTGCTCAACCTGCTCGGTCGTAAGGTGGTCGAAAATCTGGCGGCGCACTTCATGTACGTGGCTGGGTGCTACCTCCCGCACCTTCTGCTCGCCTGCGGGGAGCAGGTGGCAGATGCTGACACGGCGGTCTTCTGTACTGAGAGAGCGACGGACGTAGCCGCCCTTCTCCAATCGTGCCACGACGCGGGAGAGGCGGGCGGGGAGGGTATTGGTAGTAATTGCCAGCTCGGTCATGGTCAGGGAATGATCCCTAGACTCGGAGAGCATTGCGAGTACCATGTATTCAACAAAGCTAATGCCAGCCTCGGTTTGTAGCTGATTCTCTAGCTTGCGTGTGAGGGTGAAGATGATGGAGCTGATAAAGAGCCAGCCTTCTCGCTCTTGCGGGGAGAGCCACTGGGTGGATTCGCTGTGTGCGGTATTTTCGGACCGCTGCGCAGATGTGGTTGGTGTGGACACGGGATCGTTCCTCTTTTATCGGATATGGGGCTCCCTTATTAGGGGGAGGTGTGGTGTGCTGGCACCCATTGTAGCGAAAGGTATGGCCGGTAACCCTAAATTGGTGCGGTCAAGTAATGGTTGACACTTTAGTGCTAATTTTTTGAAGGGTGCTAGGGTTATCTTTTTTGCACGCGGCGGTTGCAAAAAACCTTAGATACATGAGTGTTCCACGGCATATTTATAAAGATTTCCGGTACAAGTATAGAGGAGAACATACCAAGAAGCCTACTCGCATATTGAGCTAACTTCCGCGGAATATCAAGGGTTTTAGGGGATTGGGTGAAAATTCTGAGGGGTGCAAAGAGCTTGCCAAGTGTGAAAAATAACGAAATGATAACAAAATTTTTAAAAATCTCGGCTTTAGCTTTGCAACCGTAATGAAAACATGTACACTAATTAAATAACGGGGTCGAAGGAAGCCTCCGAGGCGAGACCGGAAGCTCGCTTCGATAGGTTCGACTCTCTATTTATCGGTGATTGTCGTTGGTGTACGAGTAACTCGTATTTCTACCGACGGATGTGCGGTGCGGATGCAGTTCGTGGTTGGGCTGCATGCCGTACCGTATATTTTTAACTCAAATTTCTATCAACTCACTCCTAAGAGCATCCAACGGTCGGATGCTCTTTTTCTTTGCCTTCATATCGGCGCCAGCAAGAGGGCTGCACGAGCCGTGGGAGGGGGTACGAGGAGGTGCAAACACCTGTGCTGTTGCGTATCTATACAGTGTGGCTACGCTGCGTACCTACTGTATTGTTGCCCGTATCGTGCTAAGAATAATATCCACAGGGGTTATCCACAGTGTGGAGAACTTACACCCGTGTGATTTGGCGGAGCAGACCTGAGGCTCGTCGCGGGTGCAATTTAAGAGATCTGCAGAAAAATTCTTGTAATTACAGGCTTTTGAAGCCATTAAAACCGAGGGTAAGTTCTTAAACAGAAGATCTTTTTACCTTTAAATTCGCGGAATGCCAGATTTTCCACACCTGTGGATAACCCTGTGCACTTAATCCACCGTCTCTGGTGTAAAGGGGTATATAAGACCGCTCAGCGTCCCTATCGGCGTCCAAAATTTTGGCTAGTAGAAGGAAAAACGCCCTGAATGAAAGCGAAAATCCTGCAGTTTATCCCCCGCGCATCCCCAAAAAGAGGTGTTATCCACAGTAGTTATCCACAATGTGGAGAACTTACAGCACTGTTATTCATATGAGTGCATACCCTGTTATTTCAAGGCAGAATAGGGTACCGAGCCTAAAAAGCCTGTTAATATACAGAGTTATCCACAGACGTGGGGAAAAGTTTTGGCCTAAAATCCACAGGCTCATGCGGGTTGGTGTGCACATGTGACGCTCCCCAACTCGTGAAAAGTAAAGTAAACGCTACGCTGGTAATCTTTAATACAGGCCAAGCATTCTAATGAAAGGCATCATCATGGCTGAAAAGTACACCCTCCCCGAGCTCCCCTACGACTACGCGGCGCTCGAGCCCCACATCTCTGCAAAGATCATGGAGCTGCACCACGACAAGCACCACGCAGCATACGTTGCAGGCGCTAACGCAGCTCTCGAGCAGCTGGCAGAGGCACGCGAGAACGGTGCATACGGCAACGTCTCCAAGCTCTCCAAGGACCTGGCGTTCAACCTGGGTGGCCACACCAACCACTCCATCTTCTGGAACAACCTGTCCCCCGAGGGTGGCGACAAGCCCACCGGCGAGCTGGCAGCAGCAATCGACGAGTTCTTCGGCTCCTTCGACAAGTTCCGCGAGCACTTCACCAACGTTGCACTGACCATTCAGGGCTCCGGCTGGGCAATCCTCGCATGGGACACCGTTGGTAAGCGCCTCATCATCGAGCAGCTCTACGATCAGCAGGGCAACATCTCCGTCGCACTGATCCCCGTTCTGCAGCTGGACATGTGGGAGCACGCATTCTACCTGGACTACCAGAACGTTAAGGGCGACTACGTCAAGGCATTCTGGAACATTGTGAACTGGGCAGATGTTCAGGCTCGCTTCGAGCGTGCAGTGTCCCAGACCAAGGGCCTGGTCCTCTAATCTAAGTTTTCGTCAGCGCGGTGAAGTAGCCGCGGTGAGATAACTGAAACGGGTGCCCGGCGCCTCCATATTCGGAGGTGCCGGGCACCCGTTCGTTGTATTCAGATGTTGCCCCGCGGGCTTGGGGTCCGGAACCCTAGAGCGCTAGCGTGCGGTCAATGCGGATGCGGCGGCAGAAATCCTCATCATGGCTCACCACGATGAGCGCACCGGTGTAGGCTTCGAGCGCCTGCACCAGCCAATCCACCGAAGAAATATCGAGGTTGTTCGTCGGCTCATCCAGTATGAGCAACTGGGGTACCGAATCAGCTAGAAGAACCTGCGCCACCGCGGCACGAAAACGCTCCCCACCGGAGAGCTCGCCGGTCTTATGGTGCACGCTCTCGCGACGGAAAAGCAGGCGCGCCAGCTGATCGCGCAGATGCTGTTCGCTCACCCCGGGGTTTGCCCGCTGCACGCTCTGCAGGAGGGTCAACTGCGGGTTGAGGCTAATGCGCTGAGGAATATACGCCCCCTCGATGCAATAGTCAACGCGGTAGGCGGGCTCCACGGGGGAGAGGTAGTCCGCCTCGCTGGCGTGGGCAATTGCCTCAATGAGGGTGGTCTTGCCGCTACCGTTTGCGCCGGTGATGCGCAGGTGCTCGGGGCCGCTGAGAATCAGGTGTTCGGGACGCTCCGCCGGGGTTCCCTGCTGGCTCTCACTATCAGCCTCGGCGGGTAAAAAATGCAGATAATCAACCTTTTTAGGTTGTTGAACGGTAAATGTTTCACGTGAAACCTGCTGGGTATCAACCCTGTGTAGCTCCAGTACCTTACGTCCCGCGGGTAGGGGCTGCTGGCTCAGCTCGGCATAAATCTTCTCCTGTGCCCGCACCTGCTCCTGAGCCTTCTGGTATGCCTCCTGAGCCTGCTCCTGCTTGCCGATGCGCAGACCGCGAAGCTTCGCTGCTGCCTGCCGGGAGGCATCCTTCGCCAGATCAAGAATCGTGTCCGGCTGATCGTCCTTCCACACATGGGACATGTTCTTCGAGATAATCTCCTGAGCCTGAACCCACTCACGATGCGCCGAGCACACCCGGTTCTTCGCCTCACTCACTCGACGCTGAGCTGCCTGCTGTTCGGTGTCCAGTGCCTGCCGGTAGGTACTGTAATTACCCTCGAAGAGGCGCAGATGAGCTAGCCCCTGACGATCGGCGTGAAGCTCCGCAATCACATTCACGCGTTCCAGCAGGTCACGGTCGTGGCTAATAATCAGCGCCGGGCAGGGCAGCGCCTCCAGCGCGGTGAAGAGCTGAGCCTTCGCTGCGGAGTCCAGGTTGTTCGTCGGCTCATCGAGCAGAATGAACTCGGGATCGGAAACCATGAGCGAGGCAAGCGCGGCAATGACCGCCTCGCCACCGGAGAAGCTGCGCATGTTGCGGGCAAAGAGCGCGCGAACAGCTTCCGGGTTGTCACGATCAACCAGGGTTGCCGGGGTAAAACCGTAGGTTGCCAAAGTAGCTAGGGTGCGCTCCTCAACGTCCCAACTATCCCCGATAACCTCGTAGAGTTCGGGGGAGTACTCGCCGGATTCCACCGCCTGCAGCGCCCGCAGAATCTCGGAGATTCCGCAGAGCTCGGCGAGGGTCTGTTCCCGATCCAGACCCAAATCTTGAGGTAGATACGCCATGCGCTCCGGTGCCGCCAAAGAACCGGAATCCGGGGTCAAATCACCCAAAATCAACCTCATAAGGGTTGTTTTTCCGCAACCATTGTCACCGATGAGCCCGGTCAGAGGTGCCGAAAACACCGCTGAAAGGTCAGCAAAAAGCGGAGGCTGGCTCGGGTGCGCAAAGTGTAGGCGGGTGATGCTAACGTGTGCCGCCGCATGGGCGTGTGAACGGGCATTGCGGGAAGAAACGGAACGGGGAAAGGTCGCCTGCGGCTGAAGTAGGTGTGTCATGCGAGCTCCTTGAATTATAGACGCGAGTCATGGATGCTCGGGTGCTCTCAAACTCCGACGGTGGTGCGTTGCAGCAGTGTGCCGGCGGTTTGGGGGTGCCTATGCTGAGCGCGTGGCGGTAAGAGGATCGCCCCAAAAAGGGGGGGCGAAAAAACCCGAGCGTAACGGTGGATGTACCTGTGCCCGGGTGCGTGCGCGCTGATTGGAACACGTAGGAAACGTGTCAGTAGAGCTGCTGCGTGAGCGCGCGAAAAATTCTGTGAGGTCCGGGCTTATGCTCGGTGGGTCATTTCTTTGATGCCTCCTAGATTCCGAATACCGCCCCGGTCGCGCCTTGGGTGGCTTCGGTCAAACGATACGTTCAGCTCCGTAACTACCCCCACGATGGGGCAGTGTCGGAAGAGAGCTGAGGACTCCAGCATAGGAACTGAGTGGGCGCTGAGTCAAACACCTTCCCATGTAGGAGAAGATTCAGCGTGCTGATTCCCCGAATGGTTCCTTCCCGAGAGTTTTTGTTGAAAGGTTGAGTGTGCGGTCAATGCGGATGCGGCGGCAGAAATCCTCATCGTGGCTCACCACGATGATCGCGCCGGTGTATGCTTCGAGTGCCTGCACCAGCCAATCCACCGAGGAAATATCGAGGTTATTCGTCGGCTCATCCAATATGAGTAGCTGCGGCACCGGGTTGGCCAGAAGCACCTGCGCCACCGCGGCACGGAAGCGCTCACCTCCGGATAAATCCCCAATGCGCTGATGTACGCTTTCGCGACGGAAGAGCAGGCGCGCCAGCTGGTCACGCAGATGCTGTTCGCTCGCACCGGGATTCGCCCTCTGTACGGTTTCAAGGAGGGTGAGCTCCGGGTCGAGGATGATGCGCTGCGGTAGGTATGCGGTGTTGTCCAGGCGGTAGAGCACTTGGTATGCAGGCGGCACTGGGGAACGGTAATCAGGGTCATTCGCGTGCGCTATCGCATTGAGAAGCACAGTCTTGCCACTGCCGTTTGCGCCCGTGATGTGCAGGTGTTCGGGTCCGGTCAGGATAAGAACCTCGGGAAAATCTTGGATTTGAAGCAGATAATCAACTTTATAAGGTTGTATTTCACGTGAAACGGTGTTTTGGGTGTGTGCATTCTTAAGGTCGGCGCTCTGCGGTGTAGATGCGCAAGAGTCGTTCTTCACCCGATGTAATTCCAGTACTTTCCGCCCCAGTGGGAGCGCATCCTGAACAAGTTCCAGATAGATACGCTCCTGCATGCGCAGGTTCTCTTGGGCTTCTCCAACTGCCGCCCGCGCATCCGCCACCATGCTTTCGTGGGCTGTGTGAAGTTTCCCGGCAGAGCGCTCTGAACTGTTCTTATCCAGGCCCATAGCCATGCCAGGTTTCCGCTTTGACCGTTCAAATTCGCGGCCTCGGCGGGCGTTGCGATCGAGCTTAATCTGGTTCTCGGCACGCTCACGCACAGCCTTACGCGCCTCATTCTTCGCCTCACTCACGCGACGCTGAGCCGCCTGCTGCTCGGTGTCCAGCGCCTGCCGGTAGGTGCTGTAGTTACCCTCAAAGAGGCGCAGATGAGCTAGCCCCTGACGGTCAGCATGAAGCTCGGCAATTACGTTCACGCGCTCCAGTAGGTCGCGGTCGTGGCTGATAATGAGCGCCGGGCAGGGCAGCGCCTCCAGTGTCGTGAAGAGCTGGGCTTTCGCCGCGGAGTCCAGGTTGTTCGTCGGTTCGTCGAGTAGAATGAACTCGGGGTTTGAGTATAGAAGCGCGGTGAGTGCGGCTGTGACCGTCTGGCCACCTGAAAAGGTGCTAAGGGGACGCATCAGAAGGTTGCGACGGGCCTGTGTATCGGTCGTAGTGAGGGCAGGACCAAAACCCTGTTCGGCAAGGGCTGCGAGGGTACGTTCTTCAATATCCCAGGCGTCGCCTATGGTGTCGTAAAGGCAGGGGGAATAGTCGCCCGATTCCAGCGCATCAAGCGCCTGCAGTATTTTTGTAATTCCAAAAATATCAGCAAGATGCTGATGCCCACTCAACCCTAAATCTTGCGGTAGGTACGCTATGCGCGGTGGGGTGCTGATTGTGCCTTGACTAGGGTTTATGTCGCCAAGAATAAGTCTGAAGAGGGTGGTTTTTCCGGCGCCGTTATCGCCGATAAGCCCGGTGAGTGGCGCAGAAAATACCGCGGAAAGGTCCGCAAAAAGCGGAGGCTGGCTCGGGTGTGCGTACGAAATATGGTCGAGTGTAATGTGACGTGACATGGGCCGAGTTCCTTCGAGTAGGTGCTCGGATTCCTGCCAACGCACATGAAGGCGTGAAGGCATGAAAAAACCCGAGCGTAACGGTGGATGTACCTGTGCCCGGGTGCGTGCGCGCTAATAAAGAAACACAGAAAAATGGAAGTGTGCAGGGGAATATGCCTGCACAAATAGCCGCGTGAGCGCGCAGCCGCGTGAGCGCGCGAAAAATTCTGTGAGGTCCGGGCTTATGCTCGGTAGGTCATTTCTTTGATGCCTCCTAGATTCCGAAGGGCACCCCGGTCGCGCCTTGGGTGGCTTCGGTCAAACGATACGTTCAGCTCCGCCAACTACCCCCCACGGTGGGGTAACACGGATAGAGAGCTGAGGACTCCAGCATAGGAACTGGCTGGGCGCTGAGTCAAACACCCTCCCGCAAAACCGCCTGACAAATGCCGATATCCCCTAGACAACGCAAAAGGAAGGGAGACACCAATCGGCGCCGCCCCTCCTTTTAGGCATTAAATCTGCGCGCGTACAACGCGCGAAACGCTATTACGCCTCGTGGCGCTCGCGGTACATACCCAGCGGGCCCGCATCCGCGTACGCCTGAGCGTCGTTGTAACGGTACAGGCGCGGCGGGCGGTGACGGGTACCCTCCACGCGGCGGCCGGTGTCAATAATCGACTTCGACGCCGCAATCTGGCGGCGGAAGTTCGCCGGATCCAAGGTGCGACCCAGAATCGCCTCGTACACCTCACGCAGTTGCGCTAGGGTGAACTCCTCACCCAAGAAAGAGTGCGCAATACGCGAGTACTCGACCTTGTTCTGCAGGCGGTAGAGCGCGTACTCAATGATTTCGTTGTGGTCGAAGGCGAGCTCGGGCAGCTCATCCACCGGGAACCAGCGGATGTTCTCGTGCACGCGAGTGTTCGCAACCTCGGTGGCGGGAATCGACGCCCAGTACACCACGGAAACCACGCGCTCGTGATCAGCGCCGGGTACCGGGTCGGGCTCGCCCACAACGCGGGCGGCACGTGCCTCAGGGGTGCGCAGAACGTCACCGAATGCGTAGAGCTGCTCCAGGTAGCCGGGCTGCAGGTTGGTTGCACGCTTCAGGGTCGAAGCCGCTGCCTCTTCGAGGGAGAGGTTCGGGTTGAGCGGACCGCCGGGTAGCGCCCACTGGCCCTTATAGGGCTCGCGGAGGCGGCGAACCAGCGGCAGCCACAGGGTCGGGTGGGTTTCGTTTTCCTTGGGACGCAGGGCCAGAATAACGGTCGAGACGGCAAGGGATACAGAGGTGTGGTCCACGTCGTGGTGCTCTTCAACGGCAACTGCGCCGGGAAGAGGCTGGGATGCGATGCTCATTCAGGCCTCCTGTGTGAATGGGTATCGATAGGTGTGCATACTCTACCCATTTTAAGGGGTTAATAGGGTAAAAATGCACGCAAGGTGCCTGCCGACCTGAAAACGTGCATCATCCGCGTCGCGTCAAGGGGAAAAAGTTCAGATACCTGACACGCCAAAGCGCCCCTCCGCACTGCTCAAAAGGCAGAGAAGAGAGGCGCTCCAGCGTCTACTTATGCAACGTTTAACTATGTAATTTTAGGGTGCATGTCGGGGGTGCAGACTAGTCGATCTGTAGCTCGCCCATAGCGTCCCAGCCGTCGCCGTCAACCAGGCGAGAAACAATCTTCGGGGTTGCAGTCAGCAGCGGACGCATGTCCTTCATAGCCTGCTGGAAGTGGTCAGAGTTCACGTGCGGGCCAGCTGCGTCGTCGTTGAAAGCCTCGAGCAGAACGAACTCGTTCGGGTCCTCAACACTGCGGGACCACTCGAAGAACTTATTGCCTTCCTCGGCGCGGGTTGCCTCGGTGAAAGCGCGGGTCTTCTCAATCCACTGGTCAGCGTATTCGGGCTTGACGGGGAACTTTACAGCAATGAAAATCATCGGAACTCCTTGGTTGAAGAGTAGATACGTACCCTTCCAGTTTAAGCCCCGGGTGCTCGCCGGCGCTGAAGAATAGGGTTTGAGGTAGCGGTTTTAGCTTGTGGCTTTAACCGCTGTATCGGGTGGCTTTTGTGGTTTAACGAGCCGCCGCCTTGAGTACCTGCAGGGCGCGTTCGAGTGCCGCACGGTCTGCCGCGATGGCTGCAGCCCTCTGCGGGCTGGCGGAGTCGCCTCCGAATGCCGCGTTGTAGTACATGCCATCACCCAGAAGCAGCACGGTGCGGGCAATCTGTTCATCACCCAGCTCAGCGAGAACGAGCGCATGCCAGCCATCCTGTACGCGACTCATGGTCTGCTGGGCGAGCTCATTATTGTTCTGCGCCAGGCGGCTGAGGGCAATGAGGGCACGGTCGAACGGGGTGTTATCCGGCGTGGAGGAATTGATGTAGTAGGCGCTTGCCCCCTCGGGTGCCTGCTCCATTGCCGCGAAGTCCTCTTCAGCCAGGGTGAGGGTGCGTTCTGCGAGCGCTTCAAGGAGCGCCTTCTTGGATGAGAAATGGTAGAGTAGCCCGCCCTTGGAAACCTTGGCGGCGGTGGCGACGGCGTCGAGGGTTGCGGCGCGTTCTCCCGAGCGAATCAGCAGGTCGACGTAGGTGTCGAGGATGTGTTCGCGGGAGATGTTGGCGCGCTGTTTGCGGTGGTTGGGGGTGGTCATGGGTACCAGTCTAACCGCTTGAAACTATACCGTCCAGTTGGTATAGTTAATCTTCGTTTATGGCCCCGTCCGGACCCCTAAAACCTCACTAAAAGACCTAGCCCAAAAGACAGGCCGAGCTGATGCCGCCGCGTCCGCCGCATCAGCCGACACCTTATAGACGCACGAAAACAACCCATGACGAATCACAATCCGCACACCGTGGCTCTGCCCATTCACGCCCCCGACCAGAAGACCAAGCGCTGGGCGGCACTCGGTGTGCTCATGCTCCCGGTGCTCCTGGTCTCCATCGACAACACAGTGCTTGCCTTCGCGGTGCCCGCAATCGCTAAGGCGCTGAGCCCCTCCTCCGCGGAGCAGCTGTGGATCGTTGACTCCTACTCCCTGGTGCTCTCCGCCCTGCTCGTGCCCATGGGCGCTATCGGTGACCGCATCGGTCGCCGCAAGCTGCTGCTCATCGGCTCGACCGGCTTCGCGGCAATCTCTGCGCTCGCGGCATTCGCGCCCTCCGCGCTGATGCTCGTGGTTGCCCGCGCCCTGCTTGGCATTTTTGGCGCCATGCTCATGCCGGCAACCCTGTCGATTATTCGCAATATCTTTGTGGATGCGACCGAGCGCCGCATCGCTATTGCCGTGTGGGCTTCGGGCTTCTCGGCGGGTGCGGCGCTGGGCCCGATTGTGGGTGGTTTCCTGCTGGAGCACTTCGACTGGGGTTCGGTGTTCCTGCTCGCTGTGCCGATTCTGATTCCTCTGCTGATTCTCGCCCCGATTATGGTTCCCGAGTCGAAGGACCCGAACCCCAGCCCGGTGGATCCGCTGAGCATCCTGCTGATTATGACCGGCATGACCGGCATTACCTTCGGTCTGACTCACACCTCCGAAACCGGGTTCGATGCGGTGGCTATCAGCACCATCCTTGCCGGCCTGTGCTTCATTGTCCTGTTCGTGCTGCGTCAGCTCAACCGCGAGAAGAACGATATTCAGCCCATGCTGGATGTGCGCCTCTTCCGCAACACCGTGTTCACCGGCGCGATTACCGCAAACCTCATCTCCATGATGGTGGACGTTGGCTTCATCTACTTCGCCTCCCAGCACCTGCAGTTGGTCTCCGGTCTGCCGCCCATGTACGCCGGTATGCTGCTGATTCCCGGTACCCTGGCGATCATTATCGCCGGTCTGGTGATTGCGCGCGTGGCGGTGCACTTCCACCCGGCGCAGGTGGTGTCTTTCGGTCTGGCGCTCCACGCTGCCGCGTTCGCGGTGCTCGCCTTCCTGGGTGCGCACAACGACTTGGTGATTATCCTGATCTTCATTGTGCTCGGTACCGGCATCGGTATTGCGCAGACCATTTCGAACGACCTGATGCTCTCCAGCGTGCCGCCGCGTAAGGCTGGTGCGGCATCCGCGATCTCGGAGACCTCCTACGAGACAGGTACGGTGCTCGGCACCGTCATCATTGGTGGCATGCTCACCGCCGTCTACCGCGCAAATGTGGTTGTACCCGACGGCCTGGATGAGACTCTCGCCGACCACGCCCACGAAACCCTCGGCGGTGCCGTGACGGTCGCAAGCCAGGTGGGTGGCGAGCAGGCGAACCAGCTGCTCTCCTCCGCATTCGCTGCCTTCGACTCCGGCGTGGTGCTGAGCTCCGCATTCAGCGCCGTGCTCATGGGTGTTATGGCCGTCATTAGCTACTTCATGATCCGCAAGGCACCGCGCGAAATGAAGCCCGCTGACCACTAATTCCGCGCACTAACTCTGCGCGCTAACCCAGCGAGAACACTAATTCGGAATACATGAGCCCCGCCTCCTGACGCTACCGCAGCATCGGGAGGCGGGGCTATTTTTACGCACCCACCTGCGCATTTAAAGGTTCAGCACAGGTGCCGGTGGTACGGTAAAAACAGCGGGCTTGCGCCCGAAAAAGACGTCCCGAAAAGACGCGCTGAAAAGACCGCGGAACCAGCGGCTCCACACACTCAAGGAGGAACGCCACCATGGGACTCAAAGACTGGATAGCACCCTTCATCACGCTACTGATTGGTGCCAGCACCATTTTCATCTCCTACAAGAACTACCAGGCGCAGGCGGCGGCAAAACCCTCCGAACTGGCGCGCTTAGAGTTGTGGAGCAAGCTACTGACCGAAGCTGGCATGGACATCAGCGCGCTACCCGACCCGGAGAGCCTCACCTCCGACCAGCGCGTCGTCCTCGAAAACTACCGGGTCTTCCTCAAACGTGCCTCCCTCGAATCGAAGCTGCGTAAAGTCGGCATCGACAGCAACCGCGTGTTCAGCCTGCTCATGAAGCGTGCGCACTCCTCCGTGAAGCCCACGCCCATCGCCATTGGGGACTCGGTACGCTACTACCGCCTGATTCTGCGCGGCCTGCTGTACATTTGGACGCCCCTCGCCGCGGTGTTCATTGGTGTGCCGATTATCGTGGTCACCATCGTCTACCTGATTGGCCTGTTCACGAACCACCGCGGCAATCTGCCTGACTTTGCGCTTTCTCCGCTCGCCGTGGTGCTCCTGATTGTTGGCGCGGTCGCTGTCGGTTCCCTCGTGTACCTGCAGAACCGCATTATCTCCGCCATTATCGCGAACAACGTGTACTTCTACTTCTGGGACATTTACGGCTCCAAGAAGGGTGCCCGCGATTCCAAGGACGCCTACAGCGAGCGCCTGGCGGCTAAAACCTACGCCGACCAGCTGTTCCTCGGCCAGCAGGAGTTCGCCCACCAGTTCCGGCAGAACATGTACATGGCGGGCATTCAGGAGATTGATGAGTACCCGCGCGTGCTCAGCGACGCTGGTATGTTGCCGCGTAACTATCGTGTTGTGGAAACCACCGAGGGGGAGGACCGCATCGACCGGACCGTGAACTGGGTGCGCTCCAAGATTGGTTTTGAACGCATAGAGACGCGCATTATTTACACCCTGGAACATAAGGACGCGCACAAGGATGCTCAGAAGGACTCCGCGCACGGTGTAGCTATTGAGCAGCCTGTGGACGTTCAGGACAAGGAAGCGCAGGGTAAGGGCGCGCAGAAGGCTTCGGAAGTACCTGCATCAGAAGTCCCCGTCTCGGAAGAATCTGCCCCGGAAGAACCCATCGTTGCAGAGGTTGCTGTTGACGCACCTGCCAATCATCCTGCTGGGTACCTAGCTGATGCACCCACCGAGCCTGTCACTGGAAGCGACACTGAATCTTCTGCCGTATCTGGGGCAGACGACCCTACGGAGGCGTTTAACCCTATCACACAGGATGCCGCTAGCAATGAGAAGAGCGACGACGATAAAGCCGCCAGCGAGAAGCCCAAAAACTAAATAGCCTACCCGGAACACGGAAAATCCCCAGAGCATAGAAAATCCGGGCATGAGAAAGGGTCGCAGCTTACGAATCGCCATTGAATCGTATGCGTGCGACCCTTTTCCTTTCCCTTCAAGGAGGAGCAGAATCGGAGGTACCGCCCGACCAAGAAGAGTCAAATGATGCGCCCCTACACCAGTAGAGGTTGCCTGGTAGAAGAACCCGCTATAGCGGGTCGTCAGAGCGCCCGACAGAGGGGGCATCACGCTCTAGGAACCGTCCCCAACCACCGCAAGCGGGGGGCGAACGGCTTGAGGGAACAGAAACCCCGAGCTGATGCATCTCTTATATCTTCAGAAAATCTTGTCTCTTTAGAAAATAACTACATCTCGGGGTAGGGGAGAACGATTCGCGCTCCGGGTGGGACCTACCCTCTCCCACCCGGAGGCGAACCGTGGGGATGTTCGCAGTGTAGTGAAGACATCCCACCGAAATCCCTCACAAAAGTTCGGGGTTTCAGTATGAGCGGTATATGAGCATACCGCAGTCTATGCCGCAACCTCGGGGTTACGGGAGATAACAACCTTCACCACGTCGTGCTCCGCAGCGTGGGTGAATAGGTCGTATGCTTCCTCGAACCGGTCGAAGGTGAAGTAGTGAGTCGCCCGCGTTGACCTTATCGGTTGCGCCCAGCTCCAGTGCCTTGTTCATGCGGTTCTCGTAGAAGTCGACGGTGATGACGGGGCCAGTACCGCAGAGGTTAGCGGTTATAATCGCGCCCAGACCCACGGGGCCTGCACCCACGACAGTGACGGTGTCGCCGGGCTTAGTGTTGCCATTCAGAATACCGATCTCGAAGCCGGTGGGTAGTGCGTCGGTGAGGAAGAGGACGTCCTCATCGGTTAGGCCCTCCGGAACCAGGTGAACCGAGGTCTCTGCGCAGGGAACACACACGTACTCTGCCTGGGTACCGTCAATCATGTAACCGAAAATCCAGCCGACACCACCAACGGTCTGGCAATGCGTAGGCTGGTTCGCCTTACAGTAGAAGCACTTACCGCAGCTGGTTACGGCGGGGATGATGATGCGGTCGCCGACCTTCAGGTTAGTCAACGCGGAGCCAACCTCGGTAATGGTACCGATAGCCTCATGGCCCAGGATACGTCCGTGATCAACCTTGGGGCAGTCACCCTTCAGGATGTGCAGGTCAGTACCGCAAATGGTGGTGCTGTCGACACGGGCGATAACGTCCGTGGGCTCAAGAATGGTGGGGTTTGGGACTTCTTCCAGGCACCCTTCTGACGGGACCTTGATACACATATGCCTTCATGGTGACTCCTTCTTTGAAGCTCTAAGGAGGGTGCAGTGACTGCTTTATCACTACATGTATCAACCCATAAGAAATATTTGATAGGTTGTACTTTCATTAAACCCGATGTGTTGAATTAAGCGCATTTATTACGCGGAGTGTATCTTATAGTTCTTTAAACATGAACATGATTCGCTTTGGGTGGTTAAGGCCTGTAAAAAACGCACGAGGCGCACCCCCCAAACAGGGATGCGCCTCGTCCGTTTAACTGAGAAAAATTGGGTTGAGTTGGGCTTAGCTCTTCAGCTGGGCACGCGCTCGCGAACGAACCGCCGTCACCGCCCACACCAGCACAAAAGCCGCCACCATCGATAGCACAATCGTGCCACCGGTCGGCAGGTTAAACGCCCACGACAGGTACAGGCCAACAACCGAGCAGATACCGCCAAACACCGGCGAGAACACCATCATCGACCCCAGTCGGCGGCACGCCAGACGCGCTGCCGACGCCGGAATCACCAGAAGTGCCAACACCAGCACATTACCGAGCGTCTGCAGACCCAGCACCACAGAAATGGTCACCAGAACGTACAGCACAATATCCAGGGCAAGCACCGGCAGGCCCATCGCGCGGGCACTCTCACGGTCCAGGCTGACCGTCACAATCTGGCGGTGGAACAGCCACAGCACCAGCAGAATAACGGCACCCATTATCGCAGCCTGGGTAATGTCCTCATTCGAAACACCCACAATCGAGCCGAACAAGAAATCCTGCACCGACCCCGAATAGCCCGGCGCCAACGAAATAATCACAATACCCAACGCAAAGGATGCCGCAAAGAAAATACCGATCACGGAATCCTCGCGCAGCCGCTGATTCTGGCTAAAAATAGCCACCAGAATAGCCGTCACCACGCCCGCAGTCAGACCGCCCACCATCAGGTTGCCGCCCAGCACGAATGCCACCGCAAGACCAGGGAACACCGAGTGCGCCACCGCATCGCCAATGAAGACCATGCCGCGCATCAGCACGTGGCAGCCGACCACACCGGTAACCACCGACGCCAGCAGCACCGCAGCCAGGGCGCGCGGAAGGAACGCCAGAGACGGATTGAATAGGTCTGCAAGAAAATCGATAGGAGTAATCAACGGGCACCCCCGGTAGAAGTAACAGTGTCAGCGGGGGAGAGGGAATGATCAGAAGCACAGGAATCAGGCAGCTCGTGGCCGTACTCATCTAACGCACCACCGGCACAGGTGAAGCCCGTGCGGGCGTGACCCTGCGCCTCCTCGATGTCGTGACCGTGCAACCACGTATGCAGCTGCTCCAAGCTAAAGGAGTCCGCCGGACCATCCAGGTGAATATTGCCGCGCACACCGCACAGGCGCGAGCAGGACTCACGTGCCGCCAGCATGTCGTGTGTAGACATCAGAATCGTGATGCCCTCACCCGCCAACTCACGGTACAGGCGAGTCAGAGTGGTCTGAGTCGGGGCATCCACGCCCGTAAACGGCTCATCCAGCAGCAGCAGGGAGGGGTTCGCCGCCAAAGCGCGCGCCAAAAGAACCCTCTGGCGCTGACCACCGGAAAGCTCCGCAATGGAAGCATCCTGCAGGTGCAGAACATCGGTGCGTTCCATCGCTGAAAAAACCTGAACCCAGTCCTTCTTCGCCGGGCGATGGAAGAACCCAATCTCACGCACGCGACCGGTCATCACCGTATCCTTGACGGTCAGCGGAAAATCCCACTGGAACTGGTGCTTCTGCGGCACATAACCGATATGCGCACGCGCCACACGTGGCGACTCACCCAGCACGCGAACCTGACCGGATGCCGGGCGGATCAGACCCAAAATAGTGCGTAGCAGTGTGGTCTTACCGGCACCATTAGCACCAATCAGGCCCGCAAACTCGCCGCGCTCCAGCGTCAGGGACAGATCCTTGAGGATGGAACGGCGTGCGTATCCGGCGTACAGGTTCGAAATCTCTAGGACGGGTTCAGTGCCAGCTGTTACCGACGCGCTCACGAACGGTCACCGCGCACTTCATCCAGTGCCTCACGCTGCGCGGAGGAGCGGCGACGGAACGCAAGGAAAGCGCTCACAGCAATGACAGCTGCCACGCCTGCGGCAATGACACCCCAGGGAATCGTGAACTCGGTACGGTAACCGCTCTGGTCGCTCGCTGCGGCGGCAGAAGAAGAACCGGACGCCTGAGAAGCAGAAGAAGCCGAACCCGAGGATGCAGAACCCGAGGAACCGTGCGCCTGCGCCTCCATAGCGTACAGGGCATCAGCGCTCGCAGAATCACCCACCGCAAACTTCAGGTAGCGGGTATCAGACACGGTGGAACCATCAGACAGCTCAGCGCTCGCGGTGACCTTCAGCAGGTACTCGCCCGGGGCGGTGAACACCCAGTTCGCGTGGGTGTGAGTGTTCTTCTCCACCCACAACTTCTGCGGCTCATTCTTGGTAGAGGACCACAGCACCTGCGGTGCCGAGAAGTTGCCGTTCTCCAGGTACAGGCTGAACGTGCCGGGGCCGCTCACCTGCTCCAGTGTCAGGTTCACGCCGCGGTTCAGCTTGGACACCAGCTGCGGATCCTGGGTGTTCCACCCCGGCCAAATCACGCCCTTAGCTTCGGTCTGCGGAATCACGTATACCTTAGAACCGGCAGGTGCACCCACGAAGGAGTAGCGTGGGTCGTTCGGCACCTCAAGAATCGCCTGGTCGCTACCGCGGTAGATGACTTCGTCCAGGCTGCGCCAGACGGGGGTTTCACCGTGATCGTCGTGGAGCATGAGCTCAAACTTGCCGTTGTTGAAACGAGGGCCCATATCCACGTGACCGGAGGAAATTTCGGTGCGACCGGATGCAACCGGCTGCTCCGCCGACAGGGTCTGGGTGAGGGCGCGCTCGCCGCGGCTGAGGTTGCTGTCGCTCGGCTGAGTCGAGGCGCTCTCTGCGGTTGCCGGGGTGGTCTCCGCGTGTGCCACGCCCAGGGGTGCGAGCATCAGGCTGGTGCCCAGAGCCAGGGCGGGCAGGCTACGAGAGAGGCGGGTGGTTGAGTTCATCATGAGGACTTCCTTAGATCATGACCGAACTTGGATCATGACCGAAACGGTGTGTGAAAGATTATCTATATACTGATACGGCTATATGAGCTTGTGGGGAGATTGAAAACCGGGTTACGATGTGCTCGCCTCCGAGCAACTAGCACCCGAAGAGCTATCTCCAGAATCGCCGCCGGAACTGTGCCCAGCGCCATTCCCCGAGCACAGCGCAATCGTGTGAGCATTCGCCAACATCATCTGTGCGTAGTGAGGAGCCTGCGCATCCAGAGTGTCCGAATAGAGCACCCCGGTACGCACCTGAGCCTCCCGAGCCAGCTCCGTCAGAACCGGTGAACGCATCGCCGTTGACTTATCCAGATAAATCGCTGGAACCTTCAAATCCTCGACCGTGCGACGCAAACGCTGACGCTGCTGAATACTCGGCTCGCCGCTGGCACTAGCACTCACAAAACCGGCAATATGCAACCCGTAGGTGCTCGCCAGGTAGCGGTAACCGTCGTGCGTGGTGACCAGATTGCGTGCCGACTCCGGAAGGGCTCCATACACCTGACGCAGCTGAGCGTCCAGGGCATCAAGCTCCTTCATCACCTGCTCGGTGCGGGTCGCATACTCGCTCGAACCCGCCGGATCGGCGGAGATGAGCGCGTCACGAATGACCTGCACGCTCGCCTTCGCGTTCGGTACTGAATGCCAAATGTGCGGGTCGATTTCGCCGTGCACGTGCTTACCCAGAACAGCCTGCGCCAGCAGGTACACCTGACCGCGATGCTCCGAAGCACCCGAACGCAGAAAACGGTAGCTACCGCCCGCGGGCACCTCCTGCAGAGTGCGGGAGGGGACCGCGACTACGGTGCGGTTCAGCTCGTGCTCTACGGCACCCTGGGAGGAATCCGCCCGAAGCACGAGCCTGCCGTCGCCGGTGCGTGCGGTAATATCGGCGTGACCTGCCGAAAGAACCTTGATGTCCGAAGCGGAAACGTTCTGTTCCTTCGCTAGGCGGTCCACCAGCTGTTGCGGGTCACGACCGACCACGCAGTACAGGGTGCCGCGCGAAGAACGCACCGACTCCGGCGCATTGACCGCGGTGGCACTCAGTTCAATCGCGTACTCGCCGGCATCACTAAATGCCCACGACAGGTGCGTATGCGCCTGCAAAGGAAGCTCCAGCGAACCCATATCGCCGGTACGGATCGCTGTGTCCCCTTCACGGGTGAGGTTCACGCCGCGCGCATGCGAATCGCACAGCATCTCCACCGCACCGAAGGTCTGCGTAATGAACGCCGCCAACTGCGCATTCGAGGAATCCGTGGAGGTTCGCGCCCGTACGCTCTGCACCTCAAAGCGCATGCCTGCATCCGAAGAGTCGGTGGGGGCAGACTCGTTCTGCCCGCCCTCTTCAACACGCAACCCCAGCCAGATAGAGTCTAGGGAGGCATCTTCAACAATGGCTTCCAGCTTGCCGCCGTACTGCTCAATCTTCTCCGCCACCGCCACGGACACGACCCCGGCGGGCAGGTTCGCCTCAACCATTTTGCTGAGCTTACGCTGCTCCAGCAGAAGACCGTTCGTCAGAGCACAGCGGGCATAGGCGACATCGCGAATATCGCGCAGGCTCGGCTCGTACGAGTGCGGGTCAGCACCGGCAGGCACCAGAGAGTGCACGCTGGCGCGCTCCCCGGCAATCTGCTGCGCCAAATCCGCCAGAATCGGGGTCGTGGCGACCACGCGCATCCGGTCGGAGGACGCATTCACGGTGCCTGCGCATCCGCTCAGTGCGAAGGCGCCAGCCCCCACTCCCGCACCCACCGCGATACGGGAGGCGAGGGTGAGGGCGGTACGCCGACTATATGCTTGCGCGCGGTTGCCGGTATGTCTGCTATGCGGTGTCACCGCTGCGGCCCTTTCGGCGTGCCGAACGCAGAATCATGGCACCGAGTGCCAGTGCCAGAATGGAGGTGCTGACCATGAACGGGTCGATGACCACACCGGTGTTCGGCAGCTTACCTGCCGCGGCTGCCTTCTGAGCGTTCGCGAGTTCCTGACTGGTCAGGGCGCAATCCTCACCGGAGGCGGTCTTACCGACGATGCGTACCTTGGATCCGTCGGGCTTGGTGACGATGCCGGTGGCTTCGTCTATGGTGCCGTTGACGGGGTTCTTAGCGGTGCTCTTCTCGCTGCCGTTCTGCGCACCCTGCGCGTTGTTGCTTGCCGGGGCGTTATCGGGGTTGCCAACGGTGAAGTGCAGAACCGATTCGCTGCTGACCTGCTGGCCGTTTTTCAGGCGTGCCGTCCAGCCGATAGTCACGGTGTAGCGACCCTCAGCGGTGAACACCCAGTTGCTGTGTTGGTGGGTGTTTGCGGGCACCTGGAAGGAGCCGCCGCTACGCGAATCGAAGACCTTCTGACCGGCGGAACCGAAGTTACCGGAGAGGAAAGTGGACATGGTGCCGGGGCCCTCAAAACCGTTGAGGCTCATGGTGACGGGGCCGTCGAGCTGCTTGAGCAGTTCGGGGTCCTGGGTGCTCCAGCCGAGCCAGGGCACGCCCTGCTGCTGGGTTGCACCAATCATGTGCACGGGGGTGCCCGCCGGGGCGATATTCTCCATGCCTGCGGGCAGGTTGATCTTCGCGGCGTCATTGAGTACAAACTCGAGGGCGCCGGGGGAGACGTGGCGGGCGGGGCTGGTGCGGTCGTCCTTCACGCTGCTGGTGAGGTTGCCGCCGTTGAGGACCGGGCCCACGTCAAAGTGGCCGTGGGTGACTTCTTCACGGCCGCTATGTTCGGCGGAGTTGACCACGGCGATGGTGGGGATGCTGGTCGGCGCCTGGGCTGCCTGGTTGCTCTGCTTGTTGTCCTTCTGAGCGTCCTTGGAGTCCTTGGCATCTTCGGCGGGAACCTCGGTGGCGATGCACTGCTGGTTCAGGCTACCGGGCAGACCGGAGGACAGCACACCGCTACCGGTGCTGGGTGCGCTGATGTTCCGGGCGTTGGAGCCCTTCACGCTGGAGCCCTTCACACCGTGGGAGTTGCCGTCCTTGCTTTCGCCCTTGTCGGAGCCGTTATTGGTGTTGTCGGTGCCTCTGATAGCGGTAACACCGGATCCACCCTGGGATGCCTGCTCACCATTTGCCTCTGCCTTCGCACCGTTCGGGTCGGTCATCTGTGCGGCGTTCTGACCGTTCACGGATGCATCCACGCGGCGAATACCGGTGGACGTGCTCGCCTCAGCACTTGCGGAGGTGGAAGTAGATGTGCTATCGGCGCTCTCGGTAGCGGTGGCGCTCGCCTCGGGGGTAGTGGTTGCTTCGCTCGTGCTCTCCTTTGCCGCTTCCTTCGCGGCATTCTGTGCGTTCAGGAGCTTGAAGCCGTCCTCAGCGTTGGTGCCCACAGCGATGGTGTAGGTCGCCTCAGAGCTGACCGGGGTGCCGTCAGCAAGGGTTGCGGTGGCGCGGAAGGTCAGCTGGTAGATGCCCGCGCGGGTGAATGCCCAGCTGAGGTGCTCGTGACCGCCAGAGGTGATGGTGTGCGGTGCCAGCTGGTCGTTGGTGCTGAAGACGCGCGGGTTGTCGCGGCCGGATTCGGTGAAGACTTCGGCGCGGCCGCCTTCGGGTACGCTGCTGCGCACGAGTTCAAGGTTGATGGTGTTGTTCTTGAGCGTGCCGGGGCGGATTCCTTCCGCACCGAGGCCGGGGTAGAGCAGGCCGCGGGTGCGGGTGGAGGGAATATAGAAGATGTCGGTGCCTTCGGGGGCAATGTAGTCGTAGCCTGCTACGACGTTGGTGTGTGCGTCCTCGACGTCGGGCAGGTGGAAGACGGTGCGGGCGGGGTTGAATCGTCCCTGCTTGCCGGGGCCGGTGTCTGCGAGGGTGCCGAGGGTGAACTGGTTGCCGTCGAGGAATGCGTTGAGCATTTCGGTGTGTACGCCCGCGATGACGTAGTCACCTTCGTAGTTGACGTAGGTGCGCGACTCGGTACCTGTCTGGGTACCGACTTGGTTTTCCTGTGCCTGTGCGGCGGTGAAGGTGCCGACCTGGGGGAGGGCGAGGGGTGCCCCGAGTGCGAGGGTGCATCCGAGGGTGGTTGCGCTGAGTAGGCTCAGGGGTTTGGTGCGTCCTTGCATGGTAGCTCCTTGGATGACTGCTCGTTGGCTGGCGTGCTGCCCGATACTTTCGGGGTTTGCCCGGTGCTGGGGCTTTTCGGGTTTCTACCGCGTTGGTAGGCGCGTGCGTGCCGGTTTCTCTTTGTGGATGTACGTGGTGTGCGTTTCTGGGCGAGCCTCTGCACACATGTGTTTCTGAGAATCACTATACTCAGTTAGTTTCCAAATGACAATTATTTGCAAAAGGGTTACCCTAAGAAATAGAAAAATGAGAAAGGTTGTCATGAACTCTCAGAAGCAGACCCAACGACGGATCACCATACACACCCCCGCACTCTTCATCCCCGGCGGTAAGCCCGCCCTCCGCCGCGCAGCCGCATTCCTCTCCGCCGCAGCACTGCTCGCGCTCGCTGGCGCAGCCCCCTCCCTGCCCGCCGCCGCAGGCCCCGATGACGGCAAAATCGTCACCACCAAGGGTCACGTCGACGCCCCCAAGGCATACTGGGACGAGCAGAACGGCACCTTCGTCCTCATGAACGAGGCGAACCCCTACAAGACCGGCGCAGACACCTACGAACTGGACAAAACCGTCAACTGGGTCGGCAAGGGCTACAGTGGCCGCGACGGCAAGTCGCAGTACACCATGACCCTGGGCGAATCTCCCTCCCTGGCGTTCCTCGGCGAACCCGGCCAGACCCTCTACATGGCACCGCACCTGACCTCCGGTAACCAGGACCCCATCTGGGCTGGCCTGGGTGCATCCACGAAGGTGCCTACTGAGCGTTTCCGTGACGGCGTGTTTGTCACCGACATCCTCTCCGTTGAGGGTCCAGGCCGTATGGAGCTCTTCCGCTACAACCCGGACGACGCGCCCGCCGACATCTACCGCATGCTCTCCAGTAGCTCCACCGGCTGGCACTCCTGGCTGCTCGACAAGGGTAGCCATACCCACAACACCACGACCTTCACCCGCCCCGGCCGCTACGTGGTCACCTACCGCACCGTGGCGCGCTCCACTGACGGTCGCATCATCAGCTCCAAACCGTCGAAGCTGGTCTGGCAGGTTGGTGGCATGCAGCCGGTCCTCGGTGACGGTACCCCCACCGCCGTGCCCACCGTCGACCGCTACAATGCGGCACCCGTCGGTGACCTGGACGCCGCGAAGTATGTACTCTCCGTGGCACCGCACCGTCTGGATGCTGATCCGGCAAAGAACAAGGATGCTGACGATAAGCTCAGCGACATTACCTTCACCGCTGCGAACAAGAACCTCAAGGGCACCCTGACCCTGTACAACAACGGCTACTTCCTGACCGACCTGCCGGTCGTGAACGGTACCGCCACCTGGTCTGAAATGCTCGGTAGCGAAGGTTCCCAGCTGCAGGCGGTCTTCACCCCCGACACCTCCGACGAGAACAGCGCGGAGGCGTCCCGCTGGATCTCGCATAAGCTCGCCTATGAGCCCGGCCGCGCCGAGAGCGTCTATAGCGACGACGGTAACGGCTCCTGGCCCGAAGAAATCCCGGACGAAGCGAATACCGTGCTCAGCACCGGGCAGTACACGCCGACCAGCATGGACTACGACGTAACCGTCACCCCGAACGGCAACGGCTTCAGCACCGTTGAGGTCCGCTTCAAAGACCCGAAGGTGCGCGGCTTCCTGCGTGGCGGCTTCTACGCCCAGGATGACCCGGTCTACCCCTACCTCGATTTGGAAGGCTCGGTCGAGGACGGCGTGGCGCGCTTTACCTTCCGTGACGAGTCCTTCTACAAGGGCACCGCTCTGCGCGTGAAGATGCTGACCCACCCGGATATGAATGCTTCTGCCTCCACCACTGAGGTTGCGGCGAACTACGAGCCGGGCACCAAGTACACCGCACACGGTGCTTTGGCTCCCGATAGCGCACCCATTAACGATGCGCCGAAGCCTGCTCCGGTGGATCCGTCGCCGAGCGCTGAGCCTACCGCCGCGCCCTCTGCTGAGCCTTCTGCTAAGCCGAGTGAGGCTCCGACCGCTGAGCCCAGCAACGTACCGTCGGTATCCCCCAGCGAGGTTCCGACTGTGCCGGCAGTGCCGACCGCCTCCGCAGAACCGAGTGCACCTGCTCCGGCACCCTCTGCTGAGCCGTCCACCCCCGGAACCCCCGGCAACCAGTGCGTACCCGGCAAGATTGACGGCCGCACCAAGATCTCGCACGGCCACCTGGACATCCAGGCGACCCTGAAGGACCGCCAGCTGTCCGTGGGTCTGCGTGACGACAGCGGCATCATTGACGCTGACTCGACCGTGCGCCCGCTCGATTCGGTCGTGTGGACCGTGAGCGAGAACGCCCGCCGTGTACGCACCGAACGTATGGCTGACGAGAAGCTGAACTTTATGGGCCCGGTCGGCACCGCCTTCTACGGCCTGCCGCAGACCCAGCAGAGCGGCCTGCCCTGGCCCGGCTACAACACGCAGGACATCGACTACTCGCAGCTGCGCGGCCCCGTGCGCCTGCACGTGGTTCCGAAGGTCATGCCTGAGGGTGCACGCTTCGGCATGTTCACCGAGTCGCTGAACGGTGCGGATGTGCTGCTGGATTCGACGACCGGCAAGACCACGATCGACATTGATTACGCGACGCACGCGCACGCGAACTGGGTGTTCTCCGAGCCTGGCCAGTACATGTTTGACGTGCACTATTCTGCGACCCTGGCTGATGGTACTGAGGTAAACAGCCCGGTGCAGCAGCTTGCGGTTGCTGTGGGTAAGAAGGCGTCGGATGCGTGCTCGTTTGAGACTGCCGTGCCGAAGGACCCGAACGCTGCGTCGGACGACTTTAGCGGTGTGCGCCGTGTGGATTCGGCAACCCCGGGCGGTACCGCTGGTGCCAACCAGCCCGGCTCCACACAGTCTGGTGCTGCGCAGGCTGGTCAGTCCGGTCAGGCTGGTGCTTCCGGTGCTGCCGGTGACGTGAACGCGAAGGGTTCGACTGATGGTTCTGCTGGCGGCTCCTTGGGTCAGCCCGGTGTGTCTGCTGCGTCGGGTGGCGTTAGCTCCCAGCAGGGCGGCCTTGCCCGCACTGGTTTCGGTGCGGTGTCTGTGGCTGTGGGTGGCGTACTGGTGCTTGGTGCCGGCACTGTGATGGTGCTGCGTTCCCACCGCCGCGCTTCCTAGTGCTTGCCGCGTGAGGACACGCTGATACGGTGATGCCCCCGTGGCTGAGAGAGTGAACTCTCGGCCTCGGGGCTTTCTCTATACGGTGCTACATCTGAATTAACACTATTTAGATGAGGCATCAAGGATGCACTGCTGGTGCTCTGGGGTCTGTCGGTACTCCCTGGCTTCGGGGAGCCAATCTCGTACGTGCGGGTGTAGCAGATGACCTTGATGAGAGCATCCATGTCCTTGTAATCGCCGAACTCTACGAAAAGCTCGGGGATGTACTTGGGCGGCCAAGCCCGCCGTCGCTAATGAGAACAGTGTGGAGGGCCTGTATCAGTCCATTGTGTTCTTCGGCGCAGCCTTGGAATACTACATGCGCACCGGTAAGACCGAACCCCTGCGTGAATATACAATCGACAAGTCCGAGCTGAAGAACCTGGTTGAGCCGGAAAGCGGCACCGTCGGTGAGAAGCTGATCAAGGGTGAAGCCTGGATGCACGACGCGTCCGTTGTCATCACCATGCTCACCCCGCAGCCCGAGCGTGAGGGCGACACCTACAACTGGAATATTCGCCTGACCATGGATCCCGGCGAGTTTATTGCAAGCAAGGACCGCGTGCAGGAAGCTCCCTCTGAAGCGGAACGTAAGGACGAGGTGGAGTGCACCATGCACGGCGTGTACGAGAACGGTGCGTGGAAGCTGACCGGTATGCGTGCTTATTCCTCTTCCTCTTCCTCGGCTTCTGCTTCGTCCTCGTCTTCTGACTCCTAAAGTTCAGTAGTCTAGAAACGTGTAGTTTCTACAACAGAAAGGCGCCCGCCCCGTGGCTCGAAAACCACGAGGCGGGCGCCTCACTTATATGCTCAATAAAGCATATACCCTTATCGAGGTGCTACCAGATACGCACGCGCTCCTTTGGAGCCAGGTACAGTGCATCGCTCTCAGAGACGCCAAACGCCTCATAGAACTCATCAATATTGCGCACCACACCGTTCACACGGAACTCATCCGGCGAATGCGGATCCACCGAAATCATCACCTCAGCATGCTGCGGGCGGGACTTCGTGCACCAGCCGCGAGCATTCGAGAAGAAGAAACGCTGAATACCGGTCATACCGTCAATCACCGGCGCGTCAGCCAGCGACTCAATGCCCTGCTTCTTCAAAGCCAGACGGTACGCCTTCAACGCAATCGACATGCCAGCCAGGTCGCCAATGTTCTCGCCCAGAGTCAGCTCACCGTTCACGTGGAACTTCGGGTCCAGACCCACCGGAACGTACGCGTTGTACTGCTCCACCAGCGCGGAGGTGCGCTCCTTGAACTTCGCGTAATCCTCCTCAGTCCACCAGCTCTCCAGCTTGCCGTCACCGTCATAGCGGGAACCCTGATCGTCAAAACCGTGACCAATCTCGTGGCCAATAATCATGCCGATATTGCCGTAGTTCGCCGCGTCGTCAGCATCCGGGTTGAAGTACGGCGGCTGCAGAATCGCTGCCGGGAACACAATCTCATTCGCCGGCGGCATGTAGTACGCGTTCACAGTCTGCGGAGTCATCAGCCACTCCGACTTATCCACCGGCTGACCCTTACGGGCAATCAGCCAGTCAGCATCAAACGCACCGGTACGGCGCAGGTTCTCAAACAGGTCACCGGGCACCAGCTCCAGTGCGGAGAAGTCACGCCACTTATCGGGGTAACCGATCTTGGTGACGAATTTCGACAGCTTCTCCAACGCCTTCTGACGGGTTGCCTCAGTCATCCAGTCCAGCGACTCAATAGATTCGCGGTACGCCTCCAGGAGGTTGCCGACCAGAACCAGCATCTTCTCCTTATGCGAAGGCGGGAAGTGTACAGCCACGTACTCCTGGCCAATCTCCTCACCCAGAGCCTTCTCGACAGCGCCCACGCCGCGCTTCCAGCGCTCACGAATCTGCTGGGTACCGGAGAGGGTCTTGCCGTAGAAGTTGAAGCTCTCCTGAACCAGTTCGTCGTACATGAACGGCGCACGTGAACGCAGAACGGTCCACACAGCCCACAGCTTCCAGCTCATCAGCGGGATGGAGGTGAACAGCTTAGCCGCACCCTCAAAGAAGGACGGCTGAGCCACAATAACCTGACCCAGGGTCTCCGGGTCGGCACCGAGCGCCAGTAGCCACTGGGAGAACGGGAAGCCGGGGAACTTCTCGTCCAGCTCGTTCGCCTGGTACGGGTTGTAGGTCGCCTCCGCGTCACGGTTCTCCACGACGTTCCAGTGCAGACGAGCCAGCTCAGACTCGTGAGTGAACACCAGCTGAGCCGCCTGCTCCGGGGTCAGGCCGAAGCCCTCAGCCAGACCGGTCAGCTCAAACATGCGAGCAATATGCTCAACATACGCCGCGCACGCCTGCTCATGCTTCTCTTCACGGTAGTAGGATTCATCCGGCAGACCCAGACCCGACTGGTACAGGAAGAACGTGTAATTCTTCGGGTCCTTCGGGTCGTTGCTGGTGTACCAGGCGAACAGCTGCGGCAGGCCCGCACGAGACAGCAGTGCCAGGGTTACAGCCAGGTGGGAGGGGGTTGCCGAGTTCAGAATCGGGGCGATTTCCTTCAGCAGAGGTTCCAGGCCGTCCGCCTCAATCTTCTCAACGTCCATGAAGGAGTTGTAGAGTGCGCCAATACGGGACTCCGGCTGCTCCTTCGCGATCTTCTCCACCAGCTCACGCACGTGCTTCTCTGCGTTATCGCGGAGGGTGTACAGGCCGCCGTCCTTGGGGCGGTCCGCCGGGATTTCGTGGGTTGCCAGCCACTTACCGTTGACGTGGCGGAAGAAATCGTCGCCCGGCTTGACGGTTTCATCCACCCATTCTTTAGTGATTCCAGAGTTAGTAGTCATGGTTCCATTCTAGGTTCTTAACGTAAGAAGCCACACGATTACCGACAAGCCACCATATGGTGACTCACCAGCAAAGGTGTGGCTTCCCTACACGAAAGATCGGGCAATTATGCCCGAGCTGCCAGCTTCTCTGCACGCTCAGCCATCAGACGCTTCTCAGCACCATTAACCAGCCAGAGGAACAAAACCGCCAGACCCGAGCACACAATCATGAAGACGAACGCGGTGCTCCAACCCCAATGGTCAACAATAATGCCGATACCAGCAGAAGCCAGGGTTGCACCCAGCGCGTAACCGAACAGACCGGTGAAGCCCGCAGCGGTACCCGCAACATGCGAGGGGGACAGGTCAATAGCCTGCAGACCAATCAGCATGACCGGGCCGTAAATCAGGCCACCAATCAGAGCTAACGCAACGTAGGCAATCCACAGCGGCGCATCCGAAGAGGGCAACCAGTACAGCAGAATCGCACCGACAGTTGCAATCAGGAAGAGGATACCCGCGGGGGAGCGGCGACCCTTGAACATGCGGTCAGAAACGTAACCGCACAGGACGGTGCCGCCAATACCGGCAAGTTCCAGAATTGAGAAGCCCGCAATACCGCCCTCAAGGGAAGCGTGACGCACATCGTGCAGGTACTTCGGTGCCCACACCAGCACGCCGTAACGCAGAGTGTAGACAAACACGTTTGCCAGAGCCAGGTACACCATAGTCGAGTTAGTCAGCACGTGCTTACGGATGGTGGTCCAAGTGGACTCTGCGCGATCCTCAGCGGTGGACTCAACCTTGTGCGGGTCGTTGCGGTACACGTCAACGGTGGGCAGGCCCTCCGCCTCGGGGTTATCACGAATAAGCAGCCACGCGACGAACGCCAGAACGAAGCTGATAACAGCAGGGAACCAGAAAGCAACTTCCCAGGTCTTGCCGAACAGGGAGAAGCCCCACGCAACCAGCAGACCGGACAGTGCACCACCAACGTTGTGGGCGGTGTTCCACCAGGACACCTTCGTACCGCGCTCGCTGGTGGAGAACCAGTTCACGAGCACACGGCCGGAGGGCGGCCAACCCATGCCCTGGAAGATGCCGTTGAAGACCATAATGGTCGCCATGATGGAGGCAATAGCCGCACCGTAGCCCGCTGCACCCGCGCCTTCACCCATGTAACCGGTCATTGCCAGCAGAATGTTTGCAACACCCGAAAGCACCAGACCAATCGGCAAGAACAGACGCGCATTAGAGCGGTCAGAAATCATTGCGGTGAAGAACTTGCTGAAGCCGTAAGCCAGCAGCAGCGCCGTGGACAGTGCACCGATTGCAGCGTTGCTGAAGCCAAGCTCCTTGGTCAGGATCGGGGTGACCAGCGGGACGTTGTTACGAATCAGGTAGAAGGTCGCATAACCGATGAAAATGCCCATGAAGACCTGCAGGCGCATGCGCGGGTACTTTGCAGAAACTTCAGCTTCGCTGAGTTGAGGCTTGGGCGCCGGAATGGCAAGCCAGTGGGGTACGGAACCCTTCTTCTTCTTTGATGAAGCGGTAGTAGTCATGTTTGGCATTCTAGAGGCGGGGTCTTATAAAAATACTAATCTATTGGGCATATTTTCACTGAATTGTTCACGGAGGTGAACAAATATTCAGAGTGACTATTCTATAAATACTGTTCTAGCCTTGAAATTCCAGGGATGTCTAGAAAATGTGTGATGCACATCTGTCTACTGGGCAACAGTGCCGCATATGGCGTAATGAATATAAATACTTTTCCTGTTGAGTAAATGCATATTTTGGTCAGACCACAACTAAATTTAGAGTAATTTATACCCTAAGTTCAAAAAGAAAACCACTTGAACACGACTAAGACCAGCCCACAGCCAACACCACACCAAACCTGCACCCAAAAACCGTACAGAAAACCAGCGCATCCAACAAACGTAGCCAATAAGCACAGGAAAACCCGCCCGTACGGTGCAGAAGAATCCGTGCGGGCGGGCCCGTTATCTATCCCCAAAAGCTCGGCATACAGTCGGTACGCATACCGGCACGAAGCCGAACAGCCGCCACCTGCCGCAAGTCACCGCGAGCAAACCATCATCCGGTCAACCCACGGCAGGCAGCGGAACCAATAGGCGACTCCTAGAGGGATTCGCGAATAGCCTTCGTAGCAGCTACCAGGTGATGCAAAGACTGCTTGGTCTCCTCGTAATCACGAGTCTTCAAACCACAGTCAGGGTTCACCCACAGGTCAGCAATGGTACCGTAACCAATCGCAGCCTTCAGCAGAGACTCAATCTCATCCTGCGAAGGAACACGCGGGGAGTGGATGTCCCACACGCCCGGGCCCAAACCGGAAACGAAGCTCTCCGGAATGTCAGCCAGCAACTCCATGTGCGAACGAGCCGCCTCAATGCTGGTCACGTCAGCATTCAGAGCATTAATCGAGTCGATAATCTCGTTGAACTCCGAGTAGCACAGATGAGTGTGAATCTGAGTGGAATCCTTCACGCCACTGGTCGCCAGACGGAAGGAATTCACCGACCAATCCAGGTACTGCGGCTGCTCATCGCGGCGCAAGGGTAGCAACTCACGCAGAGCCGGCTCATCCACCTGAATGATGCGGATGCCCGCCTGCTCCAGGTCAGCAATCTCATCGGCAAGAGCCAGAGCCACCTGGTTAGCGGTCTCGCGACGCGGCTGGTCGTCACGCACGAAGGACCACGCCAGGATCGTCACCGGGCCGGTGAGCATACCCTTGACCGGCTTCTCAGTCAGCGACTGTGCGTGGGAGCTCCACGGAACGGTGAACGCCTCACCGCGCAGGCCATCACCGTGACGCTTCACGTCACCAAACAGAATCGAGGGACGAGTGCAACGCGAACCATAGGACTGAACCCAGCCGTGGCGGGTGGTTGCGAAACCATCGAAATTCTCAGCGAAGTACTGAACCATGTCGTTACGCTCAGCCTCACCGTGAACCAGCACGTCCAGGTCCAGATCCTCCTGCAGTGCGATGACCGAAGCAATCTCGTCACGCAGGAAGCCGTTCAGCTCCTCAGCGGAAATCTTGCCCGCACGAGCCTCCGCACGGTGGCGGCGAATCTCAGCGGTCTGCGGGAAAGAACCAATAGTGGTGGTCGGCAGCTTCGG
>NZ_JAPWAL010000023.1:0-22313 GCF_041432905.1 Rothia sp. 27098_8_161
CCAATAGGCAATAAAAAGAGCCGCGCTTGCGTGGGCTCTTTTGCTTTAACAGCTAAAGCTAAAAAGGGGCAGATCCATACGGGTCTGCCCCTTTTTTATGTCCTCAGAGGCTTGTCTACGAAGCTTTGTCTACAAGAAAGAATGCTCTCCACAGACACACTGGGATAGAGTAGAACCATGCACTACCCCATGTTTTCCCACGCACCAGAGCCAGTCGATCAGCAGCGCCAACACAACGGTGAAGAACGAGCGGCAGCCCTCTACGTAGAGAGCACGCTGGAGCCTCACGAAGCCTGGGCAGCGCTGACCGAATACATCCATCTCTGGTGGCCCAGACAGCTCCTACAGAGCGAGGAGAGCCATATCGATCTCTCTACTGAGCTACTGCTCGAAGAGACCGCAGACGGGGATATAGTTCCTGTGGCACGTATTGTCCAATGCGAGAACGAAGACGTCCTCACGATCGCACCCTACCCGGGTACACACATGGGGCGACTCATGGGGGTAGCTGAAGAATCAGAAGAAAGCCTGAGCTTCATCCTGGATGCTCTAGCCCCGGAGACCGCAGAAGGACCGTTATCCCTGCTCGAAATTAGTAGCGGCACATACACGGGTAGTGAAGACGAGGAGCTAGGTATCTACGAGGAACACGAAGAAGCAGCTGTGCTACTCATGGGTGCCTATAGCCGCTTTATTGGGGCAGAACTCCAGAAGGAAGAAATATAGGTACTCGCGAGTAAAAGAGAGATCTCACCCTGTAGAGTGGTATGTCATGAGTACACAGGACCAGAACATCCCGCAGTAGAAGGACGCACGCCCTATCTGGGCGCGACTGCGTGCTAAAGCCACTGCAGAAGCGGTGCAATCTCAGCATTACACCACTCAGCACTACACTAGGGCCGACATGCTGAAGCAGAGTAATATATGGTTCCGTAAACAGGGTGCACCCCTCATCATTCCTGCATGTCAACGTGCTCTCGATGCGTTCCCACGCTCCGTGCCGTGGATCCTGTGGGCTGGCATCATGCACATCTGCTATATCTTCCTGCGCGACATTCTCCTCATGCTAGTAGAGGACGCGAATGGCTCCCTACCGGACTACATCAAAGCTCTCACAAGCGATAACGCCCTCAGAAACGAAGTACTCTCAATGATCGTACTCGGCGGGATTTTCCTCGTTATGCCGGTCATCTCCGGGGTGCTCATCGCTCTAACCCACAAGCTCATGGTCCGCACCCCACGATGGGCACAAACCACCCTGGGGTCTTTCAAAGTACTCGCAACCGGAATACTCTTCACCACAAGCGTCTTCGAAACCAATGCTCTTGAAGGTTTCGACTTAGTCTACGACGGTGGCCAAGTCTTCCCGCTTATTGTTATCGGAATCTACCTCGCCATCTTCCTGGACGTAGATACTATACTCGGCTGGTCGCTCAAGCACGCCATCCACCAGCTTGCCTCTCTGCCGCCCATGATTGCGAAAGTACTGCCCGTGCTCATGGTGTCTGTACTCTTCATCTTCGTGAACGCAGATCTCTGGAAGCTTGCCAACAGACTCAGCTTCCCGCGCACCTGGGCGGTTCTGGGCCTCATGGGACTACTCGCCATGTTTCGTGGTCGTTACGACCTCCCTGGAGCGCACAGCGCGCCTGCTGGGGCGCTACAGGGACGATGGACATTGCACACTTTAGCGATAGTGACTACGAGCATGCCGCAGCCCTCGAAGGCGAAATCTGGAACACCGCCCCAAGACTGGGTCGAAGAGAAGAAAATCCTCGAACACCGACCCCTCAAAATCGCGCCCTGGAGCAACCTCATCATCATCCCCATGATTGGGCAGATTATCCAGGCGACCCTCTTCATGCTGCTCGTCTTCGGATTCTTCATGGGATTCTCATCCATTGCCATCAGCGATATCATCATCGAATCCTGGATGACCGTCAAACCTGAACACCTCAAAATCCTCAGCGTAGACACCAATATCAACGCCGTTGTTATCAAGGTGTCCATGATCGTTGCCGTGTTCTCCGGGCTCAGCTTCGTTGCAACCACCAGTAGCGACGAAAAGTACGCCCGAAGCTTCCTCAAGCCCATGATTGAGCGGATTAAGCACATCCTGATCATTCGCGATATCTACTTGGGTCTGCTCATCATGCCCAAAAACGAAGTGCTCTTACCCTTCGAAGAGGAGAAGAGCACCGAAAAAGAGGTTGGCAAAGTATAAAGAAGCAGGTCAGGGGGTAAAAGCTAATGGGTAGATAGGTTCAACGTCAGCAGGTTGAACACCAGGTACGCCATCAGAAGAGCCGTCGCACCATCCAAAACACGCCACGCTGAAGGGCGCGCAAAGAGCGGACGCAACAGGCGCGAACCATAGCCCAACATCAAAAACCAGATCAGGCTACCGCAGCAGCAGCCTAGGTAGTACCACCAACGGCCAGGATCGCCCTGGGCGTTCGCCAGTGAACCCAAAAGAATCGTCGTATCCAACCACGCCAGCGGATTCAAATACGTCACCGCCGCCGTGGTCAGCAGAGCCGCCTTCAACGACTGAGAACCCCCCTCCGCATCATCAACAACGATGGAGTGCGGAGTAAACACGCGGCGGCCAGCCTCAAAACCAAACCACGCCAAAAACGCCGCACCCACGTAGCGGAACACCTCAATAAACCACGGCGCCGCATCCAACAGGGCACCCAGGCCCACAACTCCCAAGCTAATCATCAGAGCATCCGACAGAATACAGAAAATAATAATCGGGGTAATATGCCGACCTAAAATACCCTGACGCAGCACAAAAGTTCCCTGGGCGCCAATAGCCGCCACCAAAGAAATCGTGGTGGTAGCACCCAGAAACAGCAGGGACAGGGAAGTGGACATTGTGAAACTTTCTATGTCGATAAAACGGTACGGGCTTTGTGGATATTGCGGGTGGTGGCTCCTTCTAATAACAGCTTGCCAGGCGAAAGCTCGTGATGCAGGGATAAAGTGCGTTAGCGGAAGTGTGAAGTGCCAGAGACGAGAATACGCGAAAAAGGGCCCTAAATCTATCTAAATATTTTCACATTGCGTAAGATATTCTTATGACACGTTTCAGTACCGACCAGCTCACCACCTTCGCCACCGTCATCGAATACGGCACCTTCGACGCGGCGGCAGATATCCTGCGAGTGAGCCCCTCCGCCATCTCCCAACGCATCAAAGCTATGGAGCAGATTGCCGGAAAGGTCCTGCTACGCCGAAGTAACCCCGTCACCCCTACCGACGCCGGACAAAGCGTGCTACGCATCGCCCGGCAGAGCGCATTCCTACAGCAAGAAATGGAACGCGAGCTCATGGGTGCCGGTGGCTTCCAGAGCGTCTCCATTGCCGTCAACGCTGACTCACTCGCCACCTGGTTCATCGACGCCGTAGGAACCCTCAGCCGCGAAGACAGCATCTTCTGTGATCTGCGACGAGAAGGCGAATTCCACTCATCCGCCATGCTCCGATCCGGAGAAGTCATGGCAGTCATCACTTCTAAGCCCGAAAAAATCCCCGGCTGCTCCGTCGAGACCCTCGGCGTGGCACGCTACTGGTGCGTTGCCACCCCCGACTATATACAGCGATATCTACCCGGTTGGCCCAAGACCATGAGCCACGAAGAGCTCAATCGTGCCCCTGTTGTCGAATATGACCGTAAAGACTTTGTGCAGGATATAGCACGAGCCCTCATTGAAAAAGAGGTAGGTCTGGAGGCCGAAGAAACCTTCATCCAAAGTCCCACCATCTATATTCCCTCATCTCCGGACTATGCACGTGCCGTCAGCTCCGGTATTGCCTGGGGCCTCATTCCTGAGGCGCAATGCGCCGAAGAACTGGAAAGTGGACACCTCGTGAAGCTCGCCACAACCCCTGTAGAATTCCCTCTCTACTGGCAGCGCTGGAACATCAACTCGCCCGTCATGGAGACCGTAACCAGGCGCGTCCACGAAGCGGCACGAGGCGACCTAATCTACTAAAGGGTTCCTTGGTTCATGATGCTAAACTTAACCCAAAATATTAAAAAT
Source organism: Rothia sp. 27098_8_161 (assembly GCF_041432905.1). Taxonomy (NCBI): domain Bacteria; kingdom Bacillati; phylum Actinomycetota; class Actinomycetes; order Micrococcales; family Micrococcaceae; genus Rothia; species Rothia sp. 27098_8_161. The sequence continues at coordinate 4,050 of NZ_JAPWAL010000023.1, forward strand.
ATAAGTCTGACTAGATTATATGTTTATATAAGAATATAAGAACCGGGTAATAAAACTCTCAATACCCCAAGACACATACAGAGGCGGCTACCCCACACGGGACGGCCGCCTCTATATAAGATCTAACGCCAGCGAGTCATCATCAGCATGCTCGCCATCATGGCGCCCACACCAACACTCACATTCCACATACCCATATCAGGAATCGGAAACAGGCCCTGCGTAATGTAGAAAACAATAATCCACAGAATGCCCACCGCCAACAGCGAGAACATAATCACGCGGTACCACAACGGAGTCTGCTCCTTCAGCTGCGTACCGCTCTCCATCTCACGAGCAATCTCACGCAGGCGCAGCTCGCTCGCATCCTTCACCTCAGACTTGGCAGACTTCTGAGACTTCTTTTTGGACGATGCCTTAGCCGACTTGGTCGACATACTTCCTCCGCTTATTGTTGTATGGGTAACCTAAAAAATTATGTTCATACCTATCTTTGCAGACTTACGGGATGATTTCACCTTCTCCATGCGTTGAGAGATAAGGAAAGCCATTTGGCACCCAAGAACATACACAACCCAAAGGACAAAGGAGAACGCATGAGCCAAGGAACGGCACCCACCGCAGAGCGCCGCCCCCGCACTGTGCTGCGCTGGATTATCCAGATTACAGGCGAACTCCTTATCACCGTCGGTTTGCTGCTACTGCTCTTCGTCGCATGGCAGCTCTGGTGGACCAACATCGACGCTGACCGCACCCAATCCCAAGCCGTCAGCACCCTCGTCCAGGAATTTGACTCCACACCCGCCGAACCCCTACCCAACTGGGATCCCAACACCCCTCCCGCAGGTCTGAGTGAACCCGGCCACGGTGAAGTCTTCGGCATCGTCTACATCCCCAAGTTCGGATCCGACTACCAGCGCCCCGCCACCCAGGGCACCAGCTCCGACGTGCTCGACTCCCTCGGACTCGGCCATTACGAAGGAAGCGCCATGCCCGGACAGATTGGCAACTTCTCCCTCGCAGGCCACCGCCAAACCCGCGGTAAAGTCCTCAACGACATTGACCTGCTCACCCAAGGCGACCACATCTACGTGCGCACCAAAGACGGCTACTACACCTACACCGTCTACAGCCACGAAATCGTGCAGCCCGACCAGGTAGAAGTTATCGAACCCGTCCCCGGACAGCCCGGTGTAGCACCCACCGAGCGCCTTCTGACGCTCACCACCTGCCACCCGCGCTACGGTGACACCGAACGATACATTGTCCACGCCCGCCTTGAATCCTGGCGGCCCGCCGCAGCCGGAGCGCCCGCAGAAATTGCCGCCTCCGTCGCAGGATCCTAAAAACAGAGAGGAAAAGCAGATGTATGCATGGATTTTCCGTCACCTCCCCGGCCCCCTGTGGGTTCGCATCATCATCGCTATTGTGCTGATACTCGCCGTAGTCTACCTGCTCATGGAATTCATCTTCCCCCACTTCGCAGAGTACGGCCCCTTCAACTTGAACGTCACCATCAACCATTAGTGCTAAGGACGTGCCATGACCCGCATCCTTGTCATCGACAACTACGACAGTTTCGTCTTCACTCTAGTCGGCTACATTCAGCAGCTCGGCGCTGAAACCACCGTCATCCGTAATGACGAATATGAACTTGACGCCGTCATCAAGTTCGCCGAAGAACACGACGGCGTGCTCGTCTCCCCGGGCCCCGGCGCCCCTGCAGAAGCAGGCGTTATCATTGACACTATTCGCTGGGCAGCTGAAGCGAAGAAACCTCTATTGGGTGTATGCCTTGGCCACCAAGCCATCGCGGAGGCATTCGGTGGCACCGTTACCCATGCTCCCGAACTCATGCACGGCAAGACCTCCCGCCTCGTGCACGAGAACGTCTCCGTATTCAAAGATGTGCCCAACCCCTTCACCGCGACCCGCTATCACTCCCTGGCAGTCGTACCCGAAACCATGCACGAGATCCTGGAAACCACCTCCACCACCGACAACGGCATCATTATGGGTCTGCGCCACCGCGAAGCCCCCATGCACGGGGTGCAGTTCCATCCTGAATCGGTCCTGACCGAAAGCGGATACCTCATGCTCGGCAACTGGCTCGAAGAAACCGGCCTGCAGGGAGCCGCAGACCGCGCTAAGAGCCTCTCACCCCTCATGGCTTAGTAAAGCCGCCCTCAACTGTTTATATCGCCTCTAGAAGCCCCGTAGTAGACATGCTACAGGGAAACTGGAGGCGATAACTTTACCCCCACACACTTCCTAACCCGATGCCAGGTATACAAAAAGGGGCGGCACCCCACACCGTTTGGTGTGGAGTGCCTCCCCTTTTGGTTAGTCGCTAGAACCCCTTAGCGGGTATTCGCATTAGTGTTATTAGCGTTGTTCGCATTGGCGTTCGCGTTATTGCTCTGAATCGTACGGGTAGATGCAGATGCAGAAGCAGAAGCAGTCGGTGCCACAGGCGCCGAAGCCGAACCTGAAGGACGGTTATTTGCTGCTGCAGCAGTCGGAGTAGCAGCCGCAGCAGTCGGAGTAGCAGCCACACGAATCGTCACCGTGCTGTTCTGAGCTACCAGAGTACCCGCTGCAGAGCTCTGCGAAAGCACAGTGCCCGCAGGACGCTCGTTAGTCTGAACAGTCTCAATGTTAGTGTTCAGTAGAACATCCTGAGCGGTCAGAGCAGCAATCGCCTGGTCCTTGGTCAGACCCACCAGCGAGGGGACCTTCACCTTACCGGAGGACAGGACGATGTTTACGGTGCTACCAGCCTCAACGGTCTGAACACCCTTATCATCGGTTGAGCCCTTCTCCGGGGAAAGCTCCACAACCATGCCCGCAGGAACAGAAGCGCTCTCCACGGTGGTAACACGGCCATCCACCAGGCCCAGGTCCTTCAGAGTGTTACGGACATACGCCTCACTCTGACCCTGTAGGTTACCCGGTAGCTTAACCTTCTCTGGACCGTTCGAAACAGTCACAATAACGGTTGAGCCCTTATCAACCTTAGAACCAACACCCGGCTCAACGCTGATAACGTCACCCTTCTTGATGTTGTCCGAGTAGCCCTGACGGTACTCCAGCACGAAGCCCAGGTTACGCAGCTGATTCTCGGCATCATCGCGTGAAACATTCACCACAGCCGGAACTGAAACCTGCGGAACCTCATTGAGCTTGTTCTGGTAGTACAGCACTGAGCCGACGCTGAAAACCAACAGAGCCGCAATCAGAGTACCCACGAGGAAACGAACCCACGCACGCTTACGCGGCGAAGACTCATCGTATTCCGCGTATTCCTCATCATCGTACAGCTCCTCATCGTCTTCATACTCGAAGAAGCCGTTGAGGCCGCCGTCTTCCACCGAAGCCTCAGTAATCGAGGTGGTGTACGGGGCGTAATCCTCACCTAAGGAAGCAGTAGCCGCCGAAGGAACAAAAGCAGTAGTCATTGCTGCATCCTGAACCACGGTCTCTTCACCCGGGCGAACAACCGAAACTAGAGCCTGAGCGAACTCAGCTGCGCTCTGATAACGCTCATCTGGGTTCTTTGCCAGACCCTTCAGAATGATGGCATCCAGACCCGCCGGAACCTCAAGCGGAGTGAACTTGCTCGGAGGCTCAGGAGCGTCAGAGAGATGCTTAGCCGCCAGGTCAACATTCGACTCAGCATCGAACGGAGAATGACCAGCAATCATCTCGTAAATCACACAAGCAGCAGAGTACAAATCGCTGCGTGCATCAACATTCTTGCCACTGACCTGCTCAGGGGACATGTAGCGTGCGCTACCCATCACCACGTTAGCCTTGGTTAGGGCCTCGCCAGCCTCCTCGATGGCACGGGAAATACCGAAATCCATGACCTTAATCTGGCCAGGCTGACCCTTAGCGATATCCTCGCTAGTGCGGTCCAGCACCATAATATTTGCGGGCTTAATATCGCGGTGAATAATGCCCATTGAGTGGCTGTACTGTAAAGCACCCAGCAACTGCTCGGAATAACCCAAAGCATCACGGACCGGCGGGTGACCGCCACGGGACAGGATGGAACGCAGCGTATGACCCTCCACGTACTCCATCACAATATAAGGAATAGCGGGGCCCTCTTCCGAAGAAGCAGACTCCTTACCCTCCTGAGAGGGGTTATACGAACCGGTGTCATAGACAGCAACAATCGCAGGATTGTTCAGAGACGCCACCGCCTCCGCCTCACGCTTAAAGCGTGCGCGGAACGTATCGTCCTGGGCCTGCTCCGGGCGCAGAATCTTAAGCGCAACCTTGCGGCCAAGGCGAGTATCCTCAGCAGCATAAACGGTTGCCATTGCACCGGTACCGATTACCTCGAGTACCTTGTAACGGTTATCAACCGTGTCGGGAACCGACAGGTCCATAAGTTCTCCTGGATCACTAAGACTAAAACTAAATCAAAATGTAGGGGCTAACGCGCCGACGCAGAAGCCGACGCAGACCGTGAAGCCGAAGCGCTTGCACTAGATCCCCTACCCGAGCTGGAAGAGGCCACATACATGTCTACATTACTACCAACCGTAACCTTGGTGCCAGACGACGGGGTAGTACGAAGCACCGTACCGGGAGCTGCAGTGTCCGAATTCTCATAATGCAGAGAAACATTCACACCCAAAGCAGCAACAGCCTTCGATGCCTCATCCACGTTCTTACCCTCAAGGTTCGACGGCAAAGTCACCGACTTCGGACCGGTCGAATAGCGAACAGTCACGCTATTACCCTGATCCAAAGTACCCGTCGGAGAAACCGAAATCACCGTGTTCTCCGGCTGAGTCGACTCAATGCCCTCAGTCTTGGGAGACAAACCCAGATTCTTCAGCTCGTTCACCGCATCCTGCAGTTCGCGACCCTCATAGTTAATCGCATTGACAGTCACCTTCTGCTTTGCGCCAGAGGCAGAAGCAGAATCAGTTGGCTCCACCGTAGAAACGGTACCCGTGTTCGTCGGAACAACAGACGAAGAAACGCTCGGAACCGAATCAGTCGAACCGCCACCATTATTAGAAGAAAGGACCGTCCAAATACCACCAATAATCAGCACAATTGCCAGCAGCAGAGCAACCCACATCCACACGTTCGGACCACGCTTCGCTGCAGGAGCAGGAGTAGACTTCACACGACCAGACATGGGGCGCATCGTCTGCTCACTCGTACGAGGAATTGGCGCCGTCGTCGGCTCCGGCGAGAAACGACCGCCAGAACCGAAACGCGGAGTAGAAGAAGCGCTAATCGGTTCAGCCGCAACATCCATAGCGGTCATTGCGATAGTAGCGTCATCAGCGTTCTCCTCAGCCAAGAACTGAGCCAGAGAAGGAACAGCCTTCACCGCAGCCTTCAGGTCGCGGCGACGAATCGCATCCACCGCAGACGCCAGAGCGGTCGCATCCTTAGGACGCTGAGCCGGGTCCTTCGCCAAAAGACACATAATCAGTGCACGAGCAGGACCCGGGATGGTCTCCGGAAGCGGCGGCGGCGGATCATTCACCTGAGCCAACGCAATCGCAATCTGCGACTCACCCGTAAACGGACGGCGACCCACCAGGCACTCATAACCAATAATGCCCAACGAGTACATATCCGAAGAGGGGGTAGCTGCCTGACCGGTCGCCTGCTCCGGTGCCAAATACTGGGCGGTACCCATTACCTGGCCGGTAGCCGTCAACGGCACCTGATTAGCCAGACGAGCAATACCGAAATCGGTCACCTTCACACGATTATCCGGAGTGATGATAAGGTTACCGGGCTTTACGTCACGATGCACCAGGCCCTGCGAATGAGCCGCAGCCAGCGCACGAGCAGTCTGAGCAATGAAGTTCAGAATACGATCAGGCGGTAGAGTAGTCTCATGCTCGATGATGCTAGAGAGCGGGTTCCCCGGCACCAGCTCCATGACCAGGTACGCAGAGTTGTCCTCCTCACCGTAGTCGAAAACATTCGCTACGCCGGGGTGGTTCAATAGCGCCGTATTACGGGCCTCAGCGCGGAAACGCTCCAAGAAGCCCGGGTCACCGGTGTACTCCTCCTTGAGGATCTTGACCGCAACGATGCGTCCAAGCACCTTGTCGCGAGCTTTCCACACCTCACCCATACCGCCAATTGCGATACGTTCGGTTAGGGTGTAGCGCCCGCCCAAAGTGATATCAGCCGCAGGCCTCACTTGTTCAACACCGCCTCAAAGAGTTGCTTACTAGTACTGGTTGCCAGTTGGGCACCGGTCGCCACGTCAATATCCTCGTAGACCACAGCAATCGCAATCTGAGGATCATCAGCCGGCGCGAAACCGGTAAACCAAGAATTATTCAAACCTGCCGTAGTCTCCGCGGTACCTGTCTTACCAGCCACCTTCACACCGGAGACACCTGCATTACGTGCAATACCATTATCAACCGCATTCACCATCCACTGCTTCACCTGCTTAGCAATTTCAGGGCTAGTGGACGTACGCAGCTTCTCAGGAGAGAACTCCTGCAAAGTGCTCAGGTTGCTGGTCTTCACCGAACGAATCAGGTTTGGCTTCATCTGCACGCCGCCATTTGCAATCGCCGCAGAAGTCATCGCCACCTGCAACGGAGTGGTCTTCACGTCGTACTGACCAATCGCTGACTGAGCCAGCTGGCTCTGCGTCAGATTCGACGGGAAAGACGATTTAGAAACCGTCAAAGGAATCTTCAAATCCTGGCCGTAACCAAAATTCTCAGCGGTCTTCGCGATACGCTCCTGACCCAAGTCCATCGCAATCTGCGCAAACGGCGTATTACAGGACTGAGCTAAAGCCCACTCAATTGTCGCCTGAGTGCGGGTCGAACACTGACCGCCCGTATAGTTCGGCAGGCTAATGTTCGTACCCGGCAGAGGCAATTGGGCGGGATTCGCAATGACCGAAGACGCGTTGTACTTGCCGGACTCCAGTGCTGCCACCGCATCAATAATCTTGAACGTCGAACCTGGTGAATAGGTATTACCGGCAATCGCACGGTTGAACAGGGGGCTGTCCTCGTCAGAAGTCAGTGCCTGATAATTCGCCAAAACCGAAGAGCTCGTATGAGCAGACAGAAGATTCGGATTATAGGACGGCGAAGAAGCCATCGCCAGAATCTCACCAGTCTTCGGGTTCATTGCCACCACAGCGCCCTTACGGCCCTGCAGAGCGCTATATGCAATATCTTGAAGCTTCGAATTAATCGTCAGCTCCACGCTAGCGCCCTGCGTAGAAGAACCGCTAAACAGCTGCGCCACACGGTCATAGAACTGGCTGTCGCTCGTGCCGGCAAGTTCCTTATCCAGTGCAGCTTCCAGGCCTGTCGCGCCATAAATCGTGGAGAAATAACCCGTCAGAGCCGCATACTTAAGCGGGTGGTTATACACACGCTGGTAGTTGTACTCATCGTCGGATTTCACCGACGAAGCAATCTCCGTACCATCAACCACGATCGAACCGCGTGCCGAACCGTAATTGTCGTAGAGCGCTCGAGAATTCCACTGATTATTCATCAGAGTCTTCGAATCGAAGAACTGAATATAGCTGAGGGTACCCATCAGCAGAACAAACACGCACGCGGCAGACATCCACATGCGGCGAATAGCCCTATCCATTCTTCTCACCTCCAGAATCCTTAGCCGTAATACGCGCCAGAACGCTAGTAGCACCCTCCGGCTCGTAGCTAGTGTCCGCATGGTCAATACCCTGCGGAGCATCATAACCAGCCACCAGGTGAGGTGCGCGGGCACTATGAGAAATAGACAACCATAGCGCCACAATTATCCAGTTAGCCACCAACGAGGAGCCACCGGCTGACATAAACGGAGTTGTCAGACCAGTCAGCGGGATCAAGCGAGTCACGCCGCCAATCACCACGAACAGCTGCAGAACCATAACTGTGGACAGGCCAGCAGCCAGCAGCTTACCGAAACCATCACGAGTACCCAACGCTGCGCGGTAACCACGCGAAACCAAGAGCATGAACATCATCAGGATGGCGCCCAGACCCACCAAGCCCAGCTCCTCACCCAAGGAGGAAATAATCATGTCTGAGTTAGCGTACGGGACGAGGTTCGCTCGGCCCTGACCCCAACCGCGGCCAAAAAGACCGCCATAAGCCAGACCAAAAACGCCCTGCAGAATCTGACCCGAACCACCAGGAGACGCCTGGTAAATCTCTGGATCAAAAGCGTGGACCCACGCATAAATACGAGCGTGCACATGCGAGACATAGTGGTATGCAAAATAGCCACCCACAGCCATACCGATACCCGCAATCACCAGCCACGAAATACGACCGGTCGACAGGTACAACATCGCCATGAACAAGCCAAAGAACATGATGGCCGAACCAAGGTCCTTTTGGAACACCAGAACACCCAGGCTCACTATCCACGCCAAGAACACCGGCGCCAAATCACGCAGACGCGGCAGATTGATAGGACCGATGCGGCGGCCCGCCACCAGAATCAGGTCACGGTGCGTAGCTAAATATCCGGCGAAGAAAATCGCCAGCGTAATCTTCGCAACCTCACCCGGCTGGAACGTGCGGTTACCGATATGGATCCAAATACGAGCACCGTTGAGCTCCATACCCAGACCCGGAACCAACGGCATGATGAGCAGAATCATCGACAGCACCAGTGAGGTGTACGTGACCTTACGCAACACGCGGTAATCTCTGAGCACGAACACAATAATCGCGCACAGCACCATAGACACGCCGGTCCACATCAGCTGACCATCACCCACCGGAGCCGCAATCTGCGGATCCAGACGATAAATCATGGTCAAACCGATACCGTTCAGAGCCACCACTAGCGGCAGAATAAACGGATCAGCATAACGCGCGCGGAACTGCATGACCAGGTGAATCAGAAGAGCACCAGTACCCAGCACCACCGTGCACGGCAGCCACTGGCTCTTCGATGTATCAAAAGCGTGCTCCGGATCAATCAGGTACATGCCGAAAGAGCCAACACCCACCGCCAAAACCAGTAGGAAAAGCTCCGTAAAACGGCGTGCCCGAGGCACATCCGACTCACGACGGAACGAGAACTTAGCCATTAGACACACCACCTTCAGCGGACTGCTCAGAAGCCTGCTCAGGTGCTACAGGAGCCGCGGAAGTCGGATTGGTGCTCGGAACCACCACAGAAGCAGACGGCGATATAGACGCAGAAGCGGAAGCAACAGCCTGCTCCGCTTTCTCACGAGACTGGTCCGCCTGAGTCTTCAAGCGAGTCACAATCTGATGTGCATCCTCCAGGTCCTTGGCCGTAATTGCATTACGTAACAAAGAACGAGTATGATCACTTAGCTCACTCGTCTGAATATCAGTATTCTCCACCACGTGAGAAAGACGAATCGGACCCAATGCGTGCGGAATACCGTTGTACACCGCAACCGTGCCATCACTCTCACCCACATAGTAGCTACGCTCCACATAGCGCAGACCGGTCCACGCAGCTAGCGTCAAAATAGCGGCAATCAGCAGGGTAATGAACAGGCGAATCGACCAAGACCGCGGGCGAGAATGCTCCACAGTATCCTCAGCGATCAATTCCTCCAGCTCATCTGGCAGGGTCGCCTCATCAGACTCGACCTTCAACGGCACACGCTGAGCCACCGTCGCACGATGCTCCAGGGTACGAGAAGTAACCGCCGGAATCATGCCGGTCTCAGTAGCCACCGAAGCGGCACCAACCAGCTGATGCGGGCGGGAACCCAATTCGCTACGCAAAATCGCAGCATTCGTAAGAGCCGCATCCACGGCATTATCGTACGTGCCGATATAGTGACGTACGGCCCCAGAACCACTGTGCAACAGGGTTCCAGAGAAGTCACGAGCACGACGGAAACGATGCAATGAGCGGGGAAGAAAATCATCTGAGTCATCGTCATTGCCTGCGCTCAAAAGGGCTTCAGTAGCCTCAACCGTGGTAGCTGCCTCGGGAAGCTTCTGAGTGTTCGTGCTAACTTCCTGCTCCACCACAATCGAATCAGGCAGAGCAGACTCAGGCAGGCTCGAAGGACCCACCGGCTCATCCACCGGCAGAACCTCACGGTCAATCACCTGCAGAGACACAACCGTGACGTTATCCGGAGCGCCGCGCTCCAACGTCATCGCAATCAGAATGTCAGCAATCTCAGACAGGTCATCGGTAGAACGCATCACCTGCTCAATCTCCGACAGGGACACCACAGCATCCAAACCGTCTGAAGAGAGCACCCAGCGCTCGCCTGGAACAGCGTCCAGAGTCTTCAACTCCAGCTCAGGGGACGCGTCAACATCACCCAGAACGCGCATAATCACGTTCTTATGAGGGTGGTTCTCCGCCTCCTGCGGGGTAATACGACCCTCATTGAGCAGACGCTGCACAAATGTATGGTCAGTAGAAATCTGCTCAAACTCGCCGTCAGCACCCGAACGCAGACGATACGCACGCGAATCACCAATATGGGCGAACTCAATGCAATCACCATCAATCAGCAGAGCAGTACAGGTTGTACCCATACCCGCCAGCTGAGGGTCATTAGCTGCCAGCTCATTAATAATCAGGTTCGCGCTCTGAATCTCATCAGCCAGATAAACGCTACCGGTACCATCCTCAAAGTCAGGATGGTCAAGTGGAGTCAAATTCAAAACCGTCGTAGCCGACGCAACATCGCCGCCCACGTGACCGCCCATACCATCAGCAACCACAGCAAGGAAACGACCACCGTAGCCGGAGTCATCATTCTTCGAGCGTTTCAGACCCGTATCAGAGCGGGCCTCAAAACGAAAAGCGATCTTCATACACTAGCCCCTCAACTGCATGGTGGTACCGCCAACGCGGAAATCATCACCGGGCTCAATCGCGGTCGCACGAGTCAGACGCTCGCTATTGACGAACGTGCCATTAGTAGAATTCAAATCCTCCAGGAACCAGCGGGAACCCTGAGGAAACAGACGCGCATGGCGGCCAGAGGCGTAATCATCCTGCAGAGACACCTCAATGTCATTAGCGCGACCAATAATAATCGGGTGATCACCCAGCTGCATCATCGCGCCAGCCTGCACCCCCGTAGTAATCACAAGCTGCGAAGGACGAGCCGGCGGAGGCGCAATATGGGTAGCCTCCGGAACCGCATTAACCGGCGCCGCACGATAGTTCTTACCCAAACCAAGGTCACGGCGAGCAGCCGAAACCACCAGGAAAACAAAGAACCAGATGAGCGCCAGAAAAGCGTAACGAAGGATAGTAACAGTCAGTTCGGACGCCATTAACGGGCACCTCCGGTCGAACTATGGAAAATGATGCGGGTATTACCCATGCGAAGCAGTGAACCGTTCGCCAGCATCACGGGTACACGTAAAGGCGCCCCATTAATCAGCGTGCCATTAGTAGAACCCATATCGGAGGCGACCACCGCACCACCCTGCATCGAAAGCTGCAGGTGACGGCGAGAAACGCCCTTATCATCCAGACGAAGATCAGCATCAGAACCGCGGCCCAGCACAAATGGCAGACGATCCACCGGGTGCATGCGACCCTCAATCTCCAAGAAGAAACGGGGAATACCCGCTGCAGGGGGCGGTACAGGCATGCTCGAGCTCGAGCGACCCACAGGAGTCTGCAGCTGTGCAGGCTGCGGGGGCTGAGGCGGCTGAGCAGCCGGCTTCGTAATGCGGGTCGGCAAAGAAGACTCACGCGGCGGACGCACCGGTGCATAGTTAATAGCACCACGCAAAGACGGGGATGCCGGAGCCTCCGGCACAGAGAACGGCTCGAAGGTCGCAACAACCTCAAACTCTCCCTCAGAGAGAGAATCAAGAACGTTGAACGTCACGCGAACTGCACCAATTAGGGTGTAACCCTGCGCGCGGGCGTGCGAAATTGCCAAATCGCACAGCTCAACAGCGAACGGGTTGCCCCACTCGCGTAGGCGAGGGAAATCAACCGGTGCGAAACGGAGAGTATAGACATTAGGAGCCATAGTGCGGCCACTGCCGTCCACATAGGACTCGTCATCCATCATGATACGGACGCGGTTAGCAACATCCGCCTTCGCAAAGGTGCCGAAGCCCTTGGAAAGGCCGACAGTGCGACCGATGCCTTGCTCCAGCTTTCCCAGCTTGTCGAAAAACTTCATGCCGCCTCCTTCTCAACGACCATTCCGAGGAACAGACCGCGCAAACGGTCTTTATCCGAAAGGCTTAGTTTAACGAGCGTGTCTGTGCGTTAGCTGTGTGCCCTGTGAAAGAACACACCCGATTCTATTTTAGGTGATGCACTCGCGATCGCTCTGGAACCCCGTCATTTAGCGGGGAAATGGTTATGGATATGAAAAAATCCCCGGTTCTTTCGAACCGGGGATCGTTGGTGCGCGAGGGGGGAGTTGAACCCCCACGCCCTCACGGGCACACGGACCTGAACCGTGCGCGTCTGCCTATTCCGCCACTCGCGCATGTGTCTTACGGTGTATCACTGTAGGCAACACATAAAACTATACGGACTGCATGCGGTGCTGTCCAATTGAGTGAGTGTGACCTTTGTTACTTTAAGGTGGTGGAGGGTTCAGAGGGAGCCTCCGAGGCGCGATCGGACACTCCATCGGAAGCAGCCTCAGAACCCTGCTCCCGCGCCATACGCTCGTGTTCAGCATGTTCCCGGTCAATACGTTCCAAACGCGCACGCAACAACCACGTCACCGGACCCACATACGGCAGGCACAACACCAGCAAAAGCCACTTCAACTTCTGCACCTCAGAAAAATATGGATTCCGATGAATCGTCACCAAGCACAGTAGCGCCAACGCAATACCAGCCAGAAACACGATGGTGACCACCAGCTCCAGTACATTATTCCAAGCCATAAGTCCTCCTAACATCCTCCCTAAGCATACAGAGCCGTGAGGAGCCCCCAGGCCCTCAGAACAGTCCGAGGAGGCGCGCAGAGCCCACCCTGATGGGTGCCTCATATACGCCTCAGGTACACAAAAAGGGTCCACCCCGCACACAGCAGGACGGACCCTCCATAAAGCCTATACGAGGCTTATAAACTAGCGCTTAGCCTTCTTGGCCTTCTTAGCAGCACGACGCTCAGCAGTCTTCGCGTCATACTCAGCCCAGAACTCACGGGTAGTCACCTCATCGGTGCCATCCCACGCCGCAAGATTCTTTAACTCAGGCATATCCGAAGCCTTAAAAATCGGCTCCAAACCAGCCTTACGCTGAGCCTCATAGTTCTTCAACACCGCAACAACCTGCGGAGTCATCAACAGAACCGCCGTCAAGTTCACAATCACCATGCCGGCATTCAGCATATCCGCGGTAGTCCATACCAGATCCAGTGAAGAAATTGCACCGAAGAACACGAATACCAGAACTAGCACGCGGAAAATATTCATCGGCAGCTTACGCTCAGTCACGAAACGTATATTCGACTCACCGTAGTAGTAGTTACCAATCACAGTGGAGAACGCAAACATGAAAATCGCAATCGTCAAGAAGTGAACCGCCCAGTCACCGAGCTGCATAGCCAGCGCCGACTGAGTCAGCGACGCACCACGAGAACGATCACCATAGGTCGGGTTCGATAGCAGAACAATAAACGCAGTCACAGTACACGCCATCATCGTGTCAAAGTAAACACCCAGAGTCTGCACATAACCCTGCTTAGCCGGGTGAGAAATAGTAGCGGTCGCACCAGCGTTCGGAGCAGTACCCATACCCGCCTCGTTAGTCAGCAGACCACGCTTCATACCCCAAATTACGGCACCCATCGCGCCACCGGTTACGAACTCCTTAATGCCGAAAGCACCCTGGAAAATCATCAGCAGCATATTCGGAACCTCAGTGATGTTCAGTAGAACAACCAGTAGGCCCAGCAACAGATACAGCACCGCCATAATCGGAACCAGCCACTCAGTCACCGAAGAAATCGCGCGAATACCACCGAAAATAATAGCCCCAGTCAGCGCCACCATAATCAGACCAATAGTGATTCGGAAGCCCATCGAATTAGTACCCGAAACATCAATGTTGAACGAGTTCGCCGTAGCATCCACCACAGCATTCGTCTGAACCGCCACAAACACAAACGCATAAGTGACCACAATGAACGCCACGAAGATGTAACCCATCCAACGAGCATTCAAACCGCGCTTCATGTAGTACGCCGGACCACCAATATAGGAATCCTTACCGCGCTCCTTGTATAGCTGACCCAGAAGGGACTCCGCGAAAGCAGAAGCCGCACCAACAGCAGCAATAACCCACATCCAGAACACAGCACCCGGGCCGCCCATAGCAATAGCCAGCGCAACACCCGCAACAGTACCGGTACCCACACGAGAAGCCGCCGAAACAGTAAACGCACGGAACGAAGAAATACTCTTCTTGCCGTCAGCCTCACGAGCAACCGGGTCACCCAAGACACGAATCATTTCCTTAATGGAACGCCATTGCACGCCGCGAGTACGAATTGTAATGTACAGACCAGCCGCAATCAGAGCGTAGTAGAGGAAATTACTCCACATCCAGTTCTGCACAGCATCGACGGAGGAAGTTAGCCCTGCAGTATGCGTATTAATATCCCCGATGATATCCAGAAGAAAATCCACTCGGTACTCCAATCTTGAAAGCAAAAAGCCCGCACGCTCAAACCCGGAAGAGGGACAACGTGTGGGTTACATTGCTGGGTGGTGCGGACTCACGCCGCGCAGCGGAGTCAAATATACTCCGCATAATTAGTCACCTCATTGTGGGATGCGCAACCCTCACGGAGCAACTTAAAAAGGGGTCAAACGCAAAATGTAACGAATACTTAATATACGGGCAGAGTAAATATAGGCTCCGTGAGGGTTCCACCAATACTAGTGGGGTGGGCGCAAAAAGCCCGGCACAAGGCGCAAAACCTCGCACCGGGCTTAGCGAATAAACGGGGGTATCGGCCGGGACTATGAACACTCAGGCTTCACAAACGGGAACGACAATACCCCACGAATCTGCGTCTGAGCCAACAGCATCACCAAACGGTTCACACCCAGACCCAAACCACCCGTCGGCGGCATACCCGTCTCCAAGGCGTACAGGAAATCCTCATCCACCTCCATCGCCTCCAGGTCACCCGCAGCCGCCTTCAACGACTGTTCCGTCAGGTGCTCACGCTGCACCAGAGGATCCGCCAATTTGGAATATTCACAGCCTATCTCCATGCCATTGATCACCAAATCCCAACGCTCCGCCAAACCCGGAACACTACGATGCGGTGCCGCAAGCAGACTCGTCTCCGCAGGGAAATCCGTATAGAACGTCGGCTCCACTGTATGCGCCTCAACCAGCTCACCATACAGCTCCTCAACGATGG
Source organism: Rothia sp. 27098_8_161 (assembly GCF_041432905.1). Classification (NCBI taxonomy): domain Bacteria; kingdom Bacillati; phylum Actinomycetota; class Actinomycetes; order Micrococcales; family Micrococcaceae; genus Rothia; species Rothia sp. 27098_8_161. Next base: position 19,417 of record NZ_JAPWAL010000023.1, read on the forward strand.
CTCCCGGACCCGTACCCTCATGAACACGCACACCGTGCTGCTGCGCCAAAGCCAGCAACTCCTCAAAATCTGTCTGCACATCCACACGGCGACCCAGTGCCTCCGACAGGGCATCACACACCGACACCACACGCCACGGACCCGACACATCAGATACCGTGTGCTCGCTCGAAGCCTTATGACCCAGTGGCAACGACACCGAACCAAACACCGCCTGTGCGGCATCCTTAATCAGATGCTCCATCAACTGCCGCATCTGCACATAATCCGCATACGGACGATACGCCTCAAGCACCGTAAACTCCGGATTATGGGTCGCATCAGCACCCTCATTACGGAAATCACGACCCAGCTCATACACCGGACCGCTACCGCCCACCACCAGACGCTTCAGATACAGCTCTGGCGTAATACGCAGCGTCAAATCCTCACCATAGGCATTGATATACGTACGGAAAGGACGCGCGCTCGCACCACCGTGCACCGTATGCAGAATCGGGGTCTCCACCTCAAGGAAACCCTCCGCATCCAAACGGGCACGTAACGCCTTAATCACCGCAGTGCGCAGGCGCAGATTCTGAATCTGATCTGGATGCACCAACAGGTCCGTGGAACGGGCGACGCAGACGCGCCTCCGGGCCAGTAAAGGAGTCAAAGGGGATGGGGTGCAGACTCTTCGGCGCCATATGCCAGGTGGAGGCAATCAGCGATTCAGTGCCGTTACGGCTCGCCCCGTAGGTGCCCCGCACGGTGATGATGTCGCCCGTATCCAGGTTGCGGGAGGCGAGGCTTAGCAAACGCTCGCCCACCAAGCTACGCTCTATGACAACCTGCATGGTTTCACCCTCTTCAACAAGGGTTACAAAGAGGACTCCGCTGTGCTTACGAAGCGCACGAACACGCCCGGAAACAATAAATTCTGAATCTGGAATATTTATAGAAGAGAATATACTCAGGGCATCCCGGACACCCAACACAGAGATGCTAGTACCGCCCTTATCACCACCCAGCGGATACAGCTCCATGCCCGCTGCGCGTAGTGCCTCCAAATGGCGCAGACGATGCTGAGTCTGATCGCTACGCGACACTTCAGGAAGCTCTTCCACAGTAGCGAGTTGCATCTGGTGAAGAGCGTCCAACTCACCTGCAGAAAGAACCTGCTTCTGATCCTGCAAACGGCGTGCCGACAGATTCGGTAAAAAGCCCTCCGCCATGCCCGCAGCAAACATAACATTCACCATCGCCAAAAAACGAGGAACCCACAACGGGGCAAACTTCAGATTGAAATGATACAGACGCGACGCCGAAATATCCTCCGCAACCTGCTGATGCTGCTGCTCATCCAGCTCCGTAAAGCGACGTATCAGCGCTGTATACCCGCTATAGCGCACACGCTGAACCGCCTGACGCACCAGTAACATCGATGTGTCATTGAGCGTGAAACGATCCGTCTCAAGGACCGCCTCCTCACCCATCTGAATAATCGATAGACCCGCACGGTTATAGGCGCGCGCCAGCCTCGCTGATGCTCAGCGCCGCAACCAGCGAAGCACTGTAACCGAAAGAGGCCAAGAAACCCACCACATCAGCAGACCAAACACCGGGATGGGTACGCTCAATACCCATACCGTGCATCAGCAACTCCCACGGGCAACCGAACGCAACGGTTCCCACACACCAATACGGCAGAGATACCAGAGCACAAAAATGGTCAGCAGAATACCGCCGGCTGCCGTAGCAGCCGCACCCGCTCACGAGAGGCGACCAATGCGTGCCGGGAACGCCGAACGAATCGAAAAAAGGAACGGCACCAGCGCACACGCAAACACGATGGAGCGCATGTTGACCGTTGAGGAGAAAATACGCTCCTTAGGCATAATCCTCGCGGGGAACACCAGTGTAAAAGCGCTATGGGTCGCAATCAGCGCGCCCAGCAGCTGAAAAACGATGATGGCAATGAGGGCAGCGCGCTTGCGCACAATCAGCCCAGAAACCAGCACAATCATCGTAATAGCACTGGGCAGAGTGTGAGTGGATGGGATATTCAACAGGTCTGCGGTGACTTCCCACCAGGTGAAGCCTCAACCGTGTCGCAGCGGAGAGATAATCCACGCAAACGTGGTCAGAAGCGCGGCAAAAGAATACACCCCAATGACCACGCGTGCTGATATCTCTGCATACCTTGAGGGAGGCGCGGGTGCCTGCCCTACTCGTTCTGTACGGCGACGTGAGGTAGCGCGGTAAGACATCATAATCAGCGGGTCATTGGGGTGTAAGAAGGTTCTGAACCTTAGGATTTCTTGCTAGGCTTCAGCCTTCGGGTCACGGTAGGTGCCTTCGAAGACGTCGGGGATGCCGTTGTCGTCAGCGTCCAAGGTTTCCTTCTCGGCTAGGGCGCGGTAGTGCTTGTTACGGCGAGATAGGATAGCCGCGCCCACAATGGCAGCCAGAACAGAGCCGACAAGAATCGCAATCTTTGCATCCTCGGTGTGCGGGGAGCCATGCGGGAAGGATAGCTCAGCCACCAGCAGGGACACGGTGAAACCGATACCAGCGGTTGCAGCCAGACCGACCACGTCAATCCAGGCGACATCCGGATCGAGGTTAGCGTTCTTGAAGCGAGTTACGAGCCAGGTGGTGCCGAAAATACCGATGGTCTTACCGGCAACCAGCGCAACCATAATGCCGACCGCCACGGAGTCGGTGAGGGCGCGTCCGAGGCCTTCAAAACCGCCCACAGCCACACCCGCGCTGAAGAACGCGAAGATGGGTACGCAGATGCCGGTAGAGAGGGGACGGAAGCGGTGCTCCAGCACCTCCGCAAGACCGTGCTCAGCCTCGGCTGCCTTAGAGCGAGCGGACATCTTCACCGGCACCAGGAAGCCCAGAACCACACC
>NZ_JAPWAL010000024.1:0-19305 GCF_041432905.1 Rothia sp. 27098_8_161
CTTATTGCAGGAGTTCAAGCGGCTGAACCTTCGTTGCCGCGTAGGCGGGCAATGCACCCGCAACGATGCCCACACCCAAGCCGAGGAAAGGAATCCCTAGGATAAGGGGCGGCAGAGATAGTGCCCATCCGTTGAGAAGGCACACGACCCAGGAACCGAGAATACCGAGGATGAAGCCTCCAAGAGCGCCTAGCGCCCCGAGGAGAGCCGCCTCCGCCAGGAAGCTGACCGCCACATCTCGCCGTCCCAACCCCAATGCACGGTTAATGCCGATTTCCCGGCGGCGTTCCCAGACCGAAATCTGCATGGTCATCACAATGCCGAAGCTTGTCGAGACGATAAGAACCACCAGAATAATGGTCGTAAGAGCTCGGCTATCCTTCGTCAAGGAAGCACGAAGAGTCACCGGTGAAGGCGGAATCTCAACGTTTGTATCAACGGGGGCGCGCTGCGGATCGAGTACCTGCTTGAGCTGTTCTGCGACCGTATCTGCACTTCCTGGATTCACGATGACGTCCATACCGCGTTGCAGGGTGTGGGCTTGCGGCAAGAAAGTGGAAGTGGTCGGCAGGATAAGAGCGCTACTGAGAGCAGCGTTTTTGCCGCCGTCACGGATAATGCCGAGCACATAGGCTCGCATTCCGTTGACCTCAATCATGTTCCGCCCGGGCTCAGTGCTGACCCCTAGCTCTTTCGCGAGGGCAACGCCCAGATAGACGGTAGGCTCACCGGGGCGTTCGCGGGCAGGCTCCGAAAAGTGCCCTTCGACAATGTGCGCGCCTCGTGCTTTCAAACCTGCTTCTGAAACGACTGCGAGGAGCGTTTGCTGGCCCTCATGCCCCGGCCTATTGACTTGTGGACGCGTTGCCTGCGTATCTATGGTGACTGTACCGGCAGCTTTGACCTCTGGAATTTGGTTAACGCGCCAGAGTAGTTCCTCCTCCGGTATATCCCAGGTCTGCGGCTGGAGTCGCACACCGAGCCGGGTGGAATCGTAACTGGCCAGCTGAGAGCTCGTATTGAGCGCTGACGACTCACTGACGCCCACCAGCATGATGATGGTGGTTGTTCCCGCGAGCATCGCCAATACTGTGAGCAGGTTGCGGCGCCAACGGCGGACAACTGCAAGGAGAGCGTAGTGAAGGTTGTTCCTTAGCATCTATCCTCCCCTGACAACGGGTTCTTTGAGCGCTTGGTGAGCCGGATCTTCGGGAATAGTAAGTTCGGGACTAACGAGCATCCCATCGACCATGTGTAGCTGCCGGTCGCAGCGAGCCGCGATATCGGGCTCATGGGTGATGATGACCAGGCTTTGCTTTTCCGCACGGCCGGCGAGGAGCAGATCCAACACCTTGTGAGAGTTTTCAGTATCGAGATTTCCTGTAGGCTCATCGCACAGCAGGATACGCGGGGCGCAGGCTAACGCACGCGCAACCGCGACTCTTTGCTGTTCACCACCGGACATATTGCGGGGAAGAACCTCCAAACGGTGCCCCAAACCCACCTGTTCGAGTGCCTGCAACGCACGCTGATGTGCCTGACGGCCCGGTACGCCGCGCATCCGGAGGGTGTGGGCAATGTTCTCGGTGGCGTTCAGATGAGCAATAAGGTGGTACGCCTGAAAGACAAAAGCAATATGCTCACGGCGCGCCACGGTTCGTTCGGCGTCGCTGGCGGTGCCCATGTTTTGGCCCAATATTTTCAACTCACCTTCAGAAGGCTGATCGAGTAGCCCGATGATAGAGAGGAGCGTAGATTTTCCGCTTCCGGAGGCGCCGGTAATGGCCACCGATTCGCCTTCATGGATGCTGAGGGTCGCATTTTTGAGCGCCCAGGTGGAGGGTGGGAAGAAACGCGCAATATTGTGGCACTCGATATTAGGTTTCGAGGCGGTAGCGCTCGCGGTGAGGGCACGTTCTGTCTCGCAATGAGGCATTTTAGTGCTCCTTCAGCTTCACGACAGTACCTGCCTTGAGTTCTGCAGCGGGGTTGACGAGCTCGCAGATTCCGGCGGAGCACACACCGAGGGTGACGGGAATGCTCTGACCGTTATCCAGGGTGATGGAGTGCGTTCCGTTTTCTTCAGTTTTGACGGCTGCTTCGAGCACCGCGAGGGCGTTTTCAGCGCCTCGGTTGAGGGTGACGGTTGCTTGAAAACGTGTTGATGCCGTCGTGTTTTCCGGCAAGTCAATTTTGATGGGGTAGCGTTTCCGTGCGGTAGCTCCTGGTGCGGGGGTATCGCTGTTAGGTCGCGCGCTGTTCTGCGCACCGTTGGAGACACCTGCGTTAGCGCCGCCGTCAGCGTTAGTTGAGCCTTCGGGTGTGAGGGCTGCACCTAGGGTACCTTCGAGCGGGCTTCCGTTATCGGTAAGAATCTGGACTTTCTGTCCCTCAGCGAGTTCATTGCTGAGAGCGCTACCATCCGCCGAGAGTACCAGACGGTATCCACCCGCGGATAGGGTGCACAGCGCCGGAGTTGAGGTTTGGCCTTTGGTGCCGCAGCTGTTGTCTACGGTGTATTCATTGCCGTCAGCAAAGAGGTATTCAGAGAGCGGCAGTGCGGTGCTGTAGCGTCCTTCTTCGGTTCGGTCAGTATCCCCGGGAGGGTAGTAGCCACGATCCAGGTAGAAACGGTAGACAGCGTTAGCGGTTGCTTCGCCGTAGTTTCCTTCCTCATCCCAGATGCTGTAGCCGAGCGATTCTAGAGCTTCTTGGAGCTGTTTAACGTCATCGCCGCGTGCGCCTACGGCAAGGTCGCGGTAGGCGGGGATACTACCCTTGAACGCGATGATGGGGCGCTCGTTGATAGTGGTGATAATTGAGCCGTTACTCAGCTGGGTACCCGCCTTGGCGCCGTCCCTGGTCACCACTCCTTGAGGGGTTCCTACGGTGTAGCTTCGGGCGGGTGACACGCTGACTTCTCCCGAGTAGGTGCGGGTAACAGTCTGCGTGCTGATGCGGGTTGTTAGTTGCGCGGCGCGGGACGGCTGCGCATTGGATTCAACATTGGTGCGTAGCCCCGTGTTGAGTGCGTAGATGGAGAACCCGCCGGTGATGACGAGCAGAATGACGAGCACCGGAACCAGGTAGGCGCGTATGGCTGCCGTCGTGGCGGCGCGGCGGGGGTTTTCTGAACTCTGCTGCGTGTTCATGGGTTCACCTTTCTACGGTGAAATATAGGGCGGGACTAGGGGTAATTGCTGAGGGAAACAACGTGGCGGGGGCTGAATAAAGGGGTGTATCCTCTGCTCTCATCCGCGGGTGAAAGCGGTTGAGAGCAGAGGAGCGATAGAAAAATCTCGCTAGAAAATGTTCAACGAGGAATCAGCGTTTACTATTTGCCGTTGGCTAGTTGCCGTTGACTAGAGTTGCGGCGCGCTCCTGTGCCTGACGTTCGATATCGCGTACTTCAAGGATGAGCGGTTCATGCTCATTGAGCCAGGTCGCGGCCTTTTCGTAGTAGATATTCTGCGCTTTAGTCAGGATTCCAGTGGACTTTTGGCAGTTGTAGTCGGCGTGAGCTAGGGCCTGCTCTTCCGCATTGGCGGCTACATTGGCTGCCTTGTACTTACCCCAGGTTTTCTCTGCGTAGCTGGGAGCATCTCCGAAGTGCTGGATATCGGTGTATCCGCTTTCTTTCATGCATGCACCGTAGGTGGTGTCATTACGGTAGTATTTCCCCATTTCTTCTACCGCGTTATTTTTGGATCCACCCACGATGAGCTCGTTAATGAAGTTGATGTATTTGAGGTAGTTTTCTGCTGAGCCAAAGACAGCCTCTGCCGCACGTCCCAGGCATGAATCTGTTGCCATGCCGGTCTGGGCACCGTTACTCATCGTGATGGTAACGGTTTTGCTGTCTGCGGCTTGGGGGTCGCCTTGAAATGCTTTCCGATATGCCGGGTTTTCCATCGCGGGTGCATTGCTGGAGCTAGCGTTGCCCTGCCGGGTGGATAAGTACCCTTGGGTGGCCGCTTCTTCGTTGGCGAAGTGGGCGTCACTCATCGCAAGTTCATGAACGGAGCTGCCGTCAATAATGTTCTGGCTACCGGAGTAGGTGAAGGACTTCTCACTCATGCACTTTTTGACTTCGTTAACGAGGGCCACGTTAATGTCCGGGGAGGGATTCTCGTAGCTTGCCAGGACATTACGAATGTCTTGCTTAACCTCAACGGTGGTGGAGCAACTCGATACGCCCAGGCAACAGGCAATACCGATAAGGACGAGGGGTGTGAAGGGCTTCTTTGCCATGGACTTCATCTTTCTCAACAGTAAGGAGCAGGGAGGGTAGGAGCCTAAACCCTAAGAGTAGGCTCCTACCCTCTGACAGATGTAGTGTCGTAGTTACCGGGAAACTACATAATCAGTAGTGTCGTTGGCGGTATCACCAACATAGTACATCACCTGTCCTGGGTTAATGTGGAAGGTAACATTGTTTCCCCACCAGTTAGTGTTAATACCCCTGAGATGGCCGCCGGTCCAGTTGGCTGCTGACGAAAGCATATTGTCGGGGACATCGATGAAGTTGCTGAAACCAGAACGAGTCAGTTCACCCCTGAGACCAACATGGTCGTATGCGTGAAAATCAGCGTGAGCAGCGGGCATAGCTGCCCCAACCGACAAGGCGGCGGCAACGCCGATAGCGGACAACGCACGGACAAAAGTAGAACGCGATATAGCGAATCTCCTTATTGCTTAGGTAGGAGTCTGAATTACTGACCCCCATGAGTGGATATACCATCTTGTCGACATATAACTATTTGCACTAATTCGCCACATAGCAGGAACCATGCAAACTATATATGCGATTTATTGCATTTTGTGTATAAAACGCAACTTATTAGATGGTGATAGAATCATAGCAAGGCCCCATGTCTAGATGCAATGAAAATCTGCATTACCCAGCAGTGATTTAAATCACATATATATATGCTTGTTCATACCGTATTAAAACAAATCCAGGAAAATTTAGTCTTCTAAAGGCGTTCCCGGTGAATACACACAAAAAAGACAAGCGCAACGACTAAGCTTCGCCCCTCAATCGCATGAACCCACATAGCTAAAGGGCGGTGCCCCGGAAGAATGACCTTCCGGGGCACCGCCCTTTAGCTATCTCAAAGACTTATTTCAGCCCGAAATATTCAGTTTAGAACTTCGTGCCGGTCAGACGCTCATACGCCTCAACGTAACGGGCACGAGTCTTCTCCACAACCTCCTCAGGCAGGTGCGGCACGTTATCCGAACCGTCCCAACCCGCCTCCGGGGAACGCAGCCAGTCACGCACATACTGCTTATCAAAGCTCGGCTGCGCACGACCCGGCTCGTACTGGGTTGCATCCCAGAACCGCGAAGAGTCCGGAGTCAGCACCTCATCGCCCAGGGTGATCTCGCCGCGGTACGAATCGGTACCGAACTCCATCTTGGTATCCGCCAGAATAATGCCCTGCTCGCGAGCAATCTTCTCCGCAGTGGTGTACAGGCTCAGGCTCAGCTCCTCCAGGCGCTCACCCACCGGCTGACCCACCTCAGCGTACAGCTCCTCACGGGTCACCAGCTCATCATGCTCACCCACCTCAGCCTTACCGGTCGGAGTGAAAATCGGGGTGTCCAGGCGGGAACCATCCACCAGACCCGCAGGCAGCTTCACACCAGCAATCTCACCGGTCTCGTTATACGCCGCCAAACCCGAACCAGTCAGGTAACCACGCACAATGCACTCCACCGGGAACATATTCAGCGAACGGCAAATCATAGCTCGACCAGCCACAACATCCGGAACGTCAGTGGACAGCACGTGGTTCGGGACCTGCTTGAGCTGCTCAAACCACCACAGGGACATCTGAGTCAGAATCTTGCCCTTATCCGGGATCTCGGTAGGCAGAATACGGTCAAAAGCGCTAATACGGTCCGAGGCGACAACCATGACCGAACCGGCACGCAGCTCAGCGTCATCATTGACGGTCAAGCCGGTAGCGTCAAAACGTTCCTCATTCGGAACGTACAGGTCGCGGACCTTACCGGAATAAATGTGAGTCCAGCCCGGGATTTCCAGGGGGTTAGAACGAGAAGTCATGAGAATTTCTCCTGATGAGGTGGTGTGATGTGGATGCAAAAAGTCTGTGTAATTACAATACCGCGACAAGCCCAACTCCCGGTAGTGCCAATCAATCATCAATACGGCACAATCTTGAGGCAAAGAAGCGACCGGCTCCCCCACCCTCAAGCGGGGAAGCCGGTCACATTAATGTTTTAGCTACGCGGAGCGGGAATGTGGATGCGGTTCTCCACAGCCTTCAACGCGATATCGGTACGGTACTGTGCGCCAGCCCAAGAGATAGCGCGAACACCCTCGTAGGCAGCGTTACGGGCAGCAGCCAAGTCATCGCCGAGAGCAACAACAGCCAGCACACGACCGCCAGCAGTCAGCACACCCTCCTCGGATGCGGCAGTGCCCGCGTGAATCACGTGCACGCCCTCCAGAGCGTTCGCCTCATCCAGACCGGAGATGACGTCACCCTTGCGGGGAGTGTCCGGGTAGTTCTCGGCAGCCATGACCACGTCAACTGCGGTGCGGGGATCCCAATCCAGCTCGGTACCCTCAGAAATTTCACCGCGAGCAGCCGCACACAACAGCTGACCCAGCGGGGTACGCAGACGCGCCAGAACCGCCTGGGTTTCCGGGTCGCCAAAGCGGGCGTTGAACTCGATAACGCGCACGCCGCGGCTGGTCACGGCCAGGCCACAGAAGAGCACACCCACGAACGGGGTACCGCGCTCAGCCATACGAGCCACGGTCGGGCGTGCAACCTTCTCCACGACCTCCTGCACGAAGCCCTCGGGCAGCCAAGGAAGCGGGGTGTAGGCACCCATACCGCCGGTGTTCGGGCCCTCATCGTTGTCAAAAATGCGCTTGAAGTCCTGAGCCGGGGACAGCGGCAGAACATTCTTACCGTCAGAGATGACGAAGAGGGACACCTCGGGGCCGTCCAGGAACTCTTCGATGACCACGGTGCCGCCAGCGTTGAAACAAGCCTGAGCGTGCTCCAGTGCCGCGGTGCGGTCCTCGGTCACCACAACGCCCTTACCTGCTGCCAAGCCGTCGTCCTTCACCACGTAGGGCGCACCGAACTCGTCCAGGGCAGCCTGCGCCTCAGCGGCATTCGTTGCCACGTAAGCACGAGCAGTCGGCACGGAAGCCTCTTCCATGACCTGCTTTGCAAAAGCCTTGGAACCTTCCAGCTGTGCAGCAGCTGCGGAGGGGCCGAAAACGTCAAAACCCGCCTCACGCAGTGCGTCAGAAACACCTGCGACCAGGGGCGCCTCCGGGCCAATAACAACCAGGTCGGCGTTCAGCTCACGTGCCAGGGCGGTTGCCTGGGCGGGGTCATTCGCATTAATTGCGTAGACGGGAACATCCTGGGCGATGCCGGCATTGCCGGGGGCGCTGTGCACCTCAGTTACCTCAGGGTCGCGCAGAAGCGCTCGGATAATTGCATGTTCGCGGCCGCCGGGGCCCAGTACCAAAACCTTCATGCTATTCAGGGTACCCGCTATCACACTAAAAATGTGAGCTGGGAGCACTAAAAATACGGCTCTTCTCATCGAACGGCATGCTCAAAAGAATGCTTATCAGAGAAGAACCGCATCAGGTGAGTATTCACCACAACATAGGTGGCTTTGATTCGGGTTAGACCAATGCTGTCACAGCTGCAAGACCACCAAAAACAATACCGGGGGCATTAGCGATGACAATTGGAATGTCCTTCTTGGGGCGCCACAGGCCGTACAGCATCCATAGAGTGCAGTTGATAGCGGCTACCAGAGGCTGAATCCAGTCGCCCTTGTGACCGTTCAGGTTACCGATAATCTGCGGGAAGTAGAAGACATACATGAGCACGGCAGCAATCGAAGCAGCTCGCGCGAGAATGGGGAAAAACTTGGCGTGAAATTCAGATTCAGCGCTCATGCCGCTTTTTTCTGCGGTGTTCTTAGGGGTGGTGGAAGAAGAGTAGTTCTGCTCTGCCATAAAGTTACCTATTCCTGATGATTTAATGTGCGTATTATCTGAGGCTGTCATTCTCGCAAACAGTGGAGACGTAGATGATGGGAGAATCTGTTCTGGGTGGCACCAGGATACGTGGCGTTAGGAAGGGGCCGCTCCCATGTTGAGAGGCATGCGCAGACTTCTACGGGCATACTCCACGAATATTCTATTCCCCCATGCTAAATACCACCGATCAACATGAGAGATATCACGCATATAGCTCACTGCCAGCCCAAAAATATCACGTAACCATACAAAAATAAGGATGAATCCGCCCCGCCCTTACAGGCAACGTTCTGCACGGAAATATTTGCGGGGATACCATTCTGAGCCGCCTTATACACGTAAAACCGCGCACATAAGGCAGAACAATACACCCCTTAAACTAGAAGAATGACCAACAGCACCACTCCACAGGCAACCACTCCCACCACCTGCCAGAGCAGCGCCTTCGACGTAGAACTCGCGCAACTCACCCGCAACAACCTCATTGAGGCACGACACCGCGGCCGCCTCATCCTCCTCAGCCCCGATGGCGATGTGCAGCTTGCCCTCGGTGATATTCACGAACCATTCTTCCTCCGTTCCGCCGCCAAACCGTTGCAGGCCATTGGATCCATGAAGGCGGGCGCACCCCTGCGCGGTTCCCAGGTCGCCATCGCCTGCGGATCGCACCGCGGCACCTTCGAGCAGATGCGTGCCGTGCAGGACGTACTCACCCAGGGCAGCACCGAAACCAACCCGCTCACCCCGGAAAACCTGGCACTCGAGCCCATGTTCCCTGCCGATAAGCAGGCACGCCAGGCAATGACTCAGGCGAACCTCGCTGCTACTGCCCTTGCGCACCCCTGCTCCGGCAAGCACGCCGCATTCCTGTGGGCATGCACCGCTAAGCTTGAGCGTGGCGACCTCGAAGAGGGCTCGCAGAACTGGATCCTGCACAACTACCTCGACCCCGCACACCCGCTACAGCAGGTCATCACCGAAGAAATTGAAGCATTCACCAGCGAGCCGGTAGCCGCCATCGGCGTTGACGGATGTGGCGCACCCGTGCACGCCGTCTCCCTGGCCGGTGCCGCACGCGCCTACTCAACCCTCGGCTCGGCAATCCGCAACCTCGGGGCGGATGCGCGCGCCTCCACGGTCGCGACCGCCATGGTGGATTACCCCGAACTGATCCAGGCACCCGGCTCCCCCGACACCGTGCTCAGCGAAGAACTGGACGCAATCGTCAAGGGCGGCGCGGAGGGCGTGCTCTGCATTGGTCTGCGTTCGGGCACGTCCGTGGTGGTAAAGATGAGCGACGGTTCGCACCGCGCCATGTACGCCGTGGCTCTGCGTGCTCTCGCTGCTGGCGGCTACCTGAGCGCCGAGGAATGCGAGCGCCTACTCACGCTGGTGGTTCGCTCGGTGACCGGCGGCTACGTGGATGGCAAGCCGGTTGTAGTGGGCGAGCTTCGTGTGCACGAGGAGCTCTTTACCCGCGAGAATCTGGCTCCCAGCGCCCCGGAAGGGAACTAGTTGTGGCGATTCGGCGTAAGACCAGCGAGGAAGCGGGCATGGCGGCGGTGCACGAAGTGCGTGCCTTCTTTGAGGCGCAGTGTGCGGCAGTCGGTGAGCTTGCAGATGTGCATGCCCGAGGTGAGTACCTGCTGAACAGCCCCGAGGTAGAGCAGGCGTTTGCTGCTCTCCCCCGTTCAGTGCGTACGACCTTTGTGCGCTTCACCCTGGAGGAGCTGGCAACCCTCGCCCCTGGCAATAGCGTGGAGGTGCGTGTGCCCCCGCTGGGTGTGACCCAGTGCGTGGCGGGTCCTCGACATACGCGCGGCACTCCCCCGTCCGTGGTGGAGGCGCGTCCGCTCGTGTGGGCGGCACTGGTTCTGGGTGCCTGTTCGTGGGCGCAGGCGGTAGGTGCCGGTACGCTCGATGCGTCGGGTGAGCGTAGTGATCTTTCGGGTTTGTTGCCGCTCTTCTAGAATTTGCTACGAGCCAGCAGGTCCACGCAGTCTTCGTGATTTGGCGTATTTGGTGCCTGTTCTAGTGGTCCATCCTGAGGTATTTAGCGTATCCTTCACCGCATCGGCTCCGAAACCCGGTACACTTTTAAAGGTCTGGTGTATGCTACGGCACACACGGGCAGGTGTGAGTGCGGCAACACGCCCTCATCTTGCGCTTGCACAGACGCATCCGCAGTCCCAACGTCGAAAAGAAGTGAATTGATTCGCCCCGACGGAAAACTCACTCACGACCTCGATCCGATTGACCACGGACCCAAGGACGCCTGCGGCGTCTTCGGCGTCTGGGCTCCCGGCGAGGACGTGGCAAAGCTAACCTACTACGGCCTGTACGCACTCCAGCACCGCGGCCAGGAATCAGCAGGTATCGCAACCAGTAACGGCAAACGCATCCACGTGTACAAAGATATGGGACTGGTCTCCCAGGTCTTTGATGAAGCCACCCTCAGCTCCATGCCCGGCGACCACGCTATCGGCCACGCCCGATATTCCACCACCGGCGCATCCCACTGGGCTAATGCACAGCCCACCCTCGGTACCACCCCGCACGGCACGCTCTGCCTGGCGCATAACGGTAACCTCACCAATTCCGCTGACCTTTACGACCGTATTCTCGAAAAGAACGGTGGCAAGCCCCCCAAGCACGGTGAGCTTGCTCAGGGTAACACCACCGACACCGCACTCGTTACGGCTCTACTGGCAGAGCATGACTTCGATTCCCTTGAAGAAGCAGCACTCGACCTATTGCCGACCCTGCGCGGTGCTTTCTGCCTCACCTTCATGGATGAGCACACCCTCTACGCTGCACGCGACCCGCAGGGTGTACGCCCCCTCGTGCTCGGTCGTCTGGAGCGTGGCTGGGTTGTCGCATCCGAAACCGCGGCACTTGATATTGTCGGCGCGTCCTTCGTGCGTGAAGTGGAGCCCGGCGAGTTCATCACCATTGACGAGAACGGTCTGCGTTCCCAGCGTTTCGCAGAAGCTAAGCCCGCCGGTTGCGTCTTCGAGTACGTCTACCTCGCTCGCCCGGACACCACCATCTCCGGCCGTAGCGTCTACGAATCCCGCGTAGAGATGGGTCGTCAGCTTGCCCGCGAACACGCTATTGAAGCTGACCTGGTCATGCCCACTCCCGAATCCGGTGTTCCGGCTGCTATTGGTTACGCCGAAGAGTCCGGCATTCCCTACGGTAACGGCCTGGTCAAGAATGCCTACGTGGGCCGAACCTTCATTCAGCCCTCGCAGACTATCCGCCAGCTCGGTATTCGACTCAAGCTGAACCCGCTCAAGTCTGTGGTGGCCGGCAAGCGCCTCGTCGTTATTGACGACTCCATTGTTCGCGGTAACACTCAGCGTGCCCTCGTGCGTATGCTCCGCGAAGCTGGCGCGAAGGAAGTGCACGTGCGCATCTCCTCCCCGCCCGTGAAGTGGCCTTGCTTCTACGGTATTGACTTCGCCTCCCGCGCGGAGCTGATTGCGAACGGCCTGTCCGTGGACGAAATCGCATCCTCCCTGGGTGCCGATTCGCTCGGCTTCATCTCACAGGACGGCATGATGGCAGCCACCGAGCAGCCCGCCGAAAACATGTGCACCGCATGCTTCACCGGCGAATACCCGATTGAGTTGCCGAGTGAGGAACGACGCGGCAAGTCCCTCTTCGACTCCACGGAGAAGGGCAATGGCGGCCCCCTCGCCGGTAAGGCGGCTGAGGTGACCGTGGAGCGCCCCGTCCCCTCCAAGCCTGAGCATGCTGAGGCAGTCTCCATCGATACCCGCGAAGGCACCGATACTCTCGAAACGAAGTTCGACCCCTCCGCAGTACAGGTTGCCGCAGACGATGCCGGTATGGGCATGTGCAACCCCGGCCCCGACGCCGACCTCGAGGCACTGCTCACGGAGCAGGACCGCACCCCCGCAAACTCCTCCGCTACCACTACCCCGAAGGAATCCTAATGAGCGAGAACACCACCACCGTAACCTACGCGAGCGCAGGTGTTGACGTAGAGGCTGGCGATCGCGCCGTTGAGCTGATGAAGGGCGCTATCAAGGCGACCCACAACTCCTCCGTAGTTGGTGGCGTGGGCGGCTTTGCGGGCTTGTACGACGTCTCCGAGCTCGTCAAGTACCGCAAGCCCTACCTGGCTACCTCCACCGATGGTGTGGGCACCAAGGTCGCTATCGCGCAGGCACTCGATATTCACGACACCATCGGTTACGACCTGGTAGGCATGGTCGTGGACGACATCGTCGTCTGCGGTGCGAAGCCGCTGTTCATGACCGACTACATTGCTACCGGCAAGGTCGTTCCCGAACGTATCGCTAACATTGTGCGCGGTATCGCTGGCGCATGTGCACAGGCTGGCACCGCCCTGGTTGGCGGCGAAACCGCTGAGCACCCCGGCCTGCTCGCAGAGGACGAGTACGACGTTGCGGGCGCAGCAACCGGTCTGGTCGAGGCAGACGAACTGCTCGGCCCCGAGCGCGTGCGTGAGGGCGACGTACTGATCGCTATGGCGTCCTCCGGTATTCACTCCAACGGCTACTCCCTGGTCCGTAAGGTCCTGAACGTTGCCGGCTGGGGTCTGGAGCGTCAGGTGGACGAACTGGGCCGCACCATCGGTGAAGAGCTGCTCGAACCCACCCGCGTGTACGCGGCAGACTGCCTGGATTTGGCGGCAGCATTCCCCGTCAACGGTGAGGACGGCACCACCGGTAGCGGTGTGCGCGGCTTCTCCCACGTGACCGGCGGCGGCCTGGCAGCTAACCTGGCTCGCGTTCTGCCCCAGGGCCTGGAGGGTCGCGTGGACCGCTCCACCTGGCAGATTCCCGCAATCTTCTCCCTGATTGGTTCGCTGGGCAACGTACCCCTGGCCGATCTGGAGCGTACCCTAAACCTGGGCGTGGGCATGATTGCTATCGTTGACCCCTCCGTGGCTGAGGCTGCTACCAAGCGCCTGAACGACCGCGGCATCCCCTCCTGGATTATGGGTGACGTTGTTGCCGCCGGCGAGCCCGAGGCTAACAACCCCGATTACGTTCAGGGCGCTAAGGGAGTGGACGGCGGCGCGGTTCGCCTGCTGGGCTCCTACGCTTCCTAAGGACGCTTTCTCCAGTAGACAGCGAGCGCCAGCTTGCTGGTGCTGATGATTTCTACAGACCGGGGCGGTCACCCATGCGGTGGCCGCCCCGGTCTTTTGTGTGCCTGCAGGCAGGGCGCGCTGTCTGGCGTGTTTTGACTGGTTTTTATCTTTTAATATCAACCGCATTTTTAATGCATTTGAGTGTTTACATCACAGTGTTAAAAACATTTACTTATCACCCCACCCTTCAGTGGCACCATGCAGTTCACCTCACACACCCAAACCTTCAAGACTCACCTACATCAACCCTCAATGATTAGGCACTATTCAGCCTAGATAGGTTAATTTTCTACACATTAACCCACGAAAACTGCTTTAAAAATCCCTAAAGCTCACCTTGAAGTAATACCTTAGAAATGTACGTTGCACACCGTCCAAAAAGAGTTCTTCCGGTACGCAAAAAAGGGTCAAAGAAACGCTATTCCCTCACCCCTTTCAGCACTTCAGCACACCCAAAAACAGAGCCCTTTGCCGCCCCGTAAAACCAAACCAAAAAATAGGCCGAACGCATCCATACACATTACACAGTCCGCACCAACACACCTACATCAGGAGAACCAGATGAGGCTTCCATACTTCGGCGTGTAGCGCGCCCTAACACCCCCACCGCGGCAGCCCCGGGTACGCCCCGCAGTACAGCAAGCAGTGGAACCTCGCTGACGACTACGACCGGATTCCTGGCGCCCCCGCACTGGAAATCCCCGAGATGCCCAGGTCTACGACCTGAATGGTGACACCGAGCCCATCATCCAGGATGAGCCGCTGGTCACCAACCCGGTGCAGAAGCCCGCGAGACCAAAGAAAAGCACTAGCCGCGCTGCCGGGGTGATTCTTCATAATATTCGCCCCGCCGGTATAGCAAGGCCCCCGATGAGAGAACTCATCGGGGGCTTTTCGTATCTAAACTCTAACTCAACTGGCGGAGATGACTAGTGGCGATTACCGGTCGCGAAACCAAGATAGCCATTGTTCGGGTAGGTGTTCACAGAAGCACCGTACCAGGAGCGGTAACGCGGAGTGTGGCCGTAACGCGGACGCGACGGGTAGGAGGGGCGAGTGACCGGGCGGGACGGGCGACTAACCGGGCGGGACGGGCGGGTCACCGGACGGCTAGCCTTAGGAGCCGGGATCACCTTCGGTGCGGGGGCCTGCTGACGCTTAGCGTCCTCTTCAGCCTTCTTGCGTGCTGCCTCTTCAGCCGCCTTCTTGCGTGCCGCCTCAGCTACGGCAGCCTCCGCAGCTTCACGATCGGAACGAACCTGCTGAACCGCGCGTGCTGCATTCACAATGCCGGAACCGCACGCGGACTGGTCGCACTCAACACCCTGAGAGGTGGACTGCAGAGCCTTCTTCGCCTGAGCGTAAGTAAGCTTCGGGTCGACCGCCTTCATGAGCGCCACAATACCAGCAACGTGCGGTGCCGCCATGGAAGTGCCCTGGTACTCGGCGTAGTCAGCCTTACCGGGAGCAGTCTTACCGGCGTTCAGGGTGGAGAGAATACCGCCACCCCAGTAGCGGCGATCGCCACCGGGCGCGCTCACGTCCACGCGGGAGCCATAGTTGGAGAAGTAGGAGCGCTTGCCGTTCTTATCGGTTGCGCCCACGTTGATGACATCCTCACAGTTGCCGGGGCTGGACTTCGAGGCATCAAAGTTGTTGTTACCCGCTGCGACGACCACGATGGAGCCACGCTTATTCGCCTGAGCAATCGCCTGGCGGTACGGGGTGGTGCAGGTGCCCTCGCTACCGATGGACATGTTAATGACCTGGGCGGGGTTCTGGTTTGCCGGAACGCCGCGCACGCTACCGCCGGCAGCCCAGATAATGCCGTCAGTGATGTCCGAGTCGAAGCCGCCGCAGGCGCCCAGAACGCGCACGGGCACAATCTTCGCCTCGGGCGCCACACCGGCAATGCCTTCGTTATTGTTCGCAATAGCGGCAATAGTGCCCGCCACGTGGGTGCCGTGCCAGTCGGAAGGGCTTGCCTTCGAACCGGTGAAGCACTGGTTGTCTACGGTCCAGTTGCCGGCGTCGGTCGGGTCGGAGTCGCGGCCATTACCGTCGTTGGAGAACGCCGACTCGGCGATGAAATCATAGCCGGGCAGCACGTTAGCGTCCAGGTCCGGGTGAGCGGTGATACCGGAGTCCAGCACCGCCACGGTCACACCCTTACCGCGGGTGGTGCCCCACGCCTCCAGCGCGGAGACTCCGTTCTCACCGGTGAGGGACCACATGCGGTTCATCTTCGGGTCATTGATTTTGATGGTTTCCGAGGTGTGATCCACGGTGGCGTAGCGGCGCATATCGGGTACTACGGAGGCGACCTTGGAGTTCGCGCTCAGGGCGTTCATATACTGCTGCGCCTGAGCCGGGGTGAGCTCCGAAGAGGTGGTGACTACGCTGGCATCCAGCGCGGTGGAGCGGACGTAGCTGGTCTTAATGTTCAGCAGCTCGTCGATACTCTGCACATCGGAGGTGATGCCTGCGTAGAGTGCGTCACTCCAGGTTGCCTGCTGGGTACCGGCAGCTGCGGACCAGTCAATCTGGTCTGCAGTGGCTTCGGCGGAGGCGGCGTTCTTCGCCTCATCGGTGTAGGTGATGATGAAGCGGTTGTATGCCACGGGCGCGGACTGCGCAGTATTGGAGACCTGGGCAGTATTAGATGCCTCTGCCGTCGCAGATGCCTTAGGGTGGGGAACCTGCGCGGTGGGTGCCGCCACGGCGGGGATCACGCTTACCGAGAGCAGGCAGGTCGCGGTGACGAAGCTCAGCAGGGAACGCTGTGAGGAGCGTGCCTGGGAGGGGCGAGCAATGCGAAACATGGACGTCCTTGAGGTGAGTGGTACCGGGTGCGCACGATGCGGTGTAGCGTTGCCGACTTGCGTTGAGGGCGCAGAGCGAGGTGTGTGTACTCGGTACGAGTGAATAGGGAAGAGTGGGGTGTTAGCGCTGTGCGGTGTTTTTATCGCACGCATCTACCGGGCAGATGTCTCTGTGGGTAGATGCTGTTGTGCGGGGTGGTTGATGCATGGCGCTGTGGTGCGTGGTGTCTGCATTGTAGCTTGTGGGGCTGTTGAGGGTAGCTCCACAATATGCATGCACGGGTACGTACCGTGAGATACTCTAGCACCCTTTTTGGGTTACTTTATGAATAAAATAACCTTTATGATACAGGTCACTTTATGTAAAGATAAGTAAAACTTAAATCTTTACTTCAAGCCCAGGAGAATAGCTCAACCAGGCATTTCTTTATTTGCATTTACGTGAAATAAAAATCTTATTATTTACGCCACACTATCGAGCTTTAGTCGCTTCACGCATAGGAAAAGATACTAGGATAGCAACATCCCACCACATAAACTACTTCCAAAGAACTCCCGCACACAGGCTGAGAGAAAATATATATCAATGCAATGATGTGCATTTTCTTTTTTCTATTCGCCCCTCACAAGCCAATACACAAAGAATGCAGATATTTTCTAAAAGGTGCATTTATGTTAGTGGATGACCAACCCCCTTGCCGCTTCCGGCGCTCCCATACGCAAAGACCCCGTTGAGTTTTCTCATTGGGGTCTTTGCGTGAACAGAACGCTGCCGCTTTTGATGCTGCAGCTTGCATCTCCCACCTATCCTCACGACTGATGGGTGGGAGAAGTTTTGTAGGTAGCCTCTAGTGAACTAGCCGCTAGGGACCTACCTGAGAGGCGGGCATTCCGGCACGAATGCCGGCAGCCTCCATGCGAGCCGACTCGTAGCTCACCGCACGCAAGCCGGAAGAGGTGGCGATTGCTTGAGTCTTTTCTCGAGTATTTTTCTGACGCTGGGTAGGTAGAAAGACCCAGCGGCGCTGAACCGCGAAGCTGATCGGGATTAGAATCAGTTCGGTCAGAATCTTGGTGACCAGCAGGGACGCCCCCAGACCGGTCAAAGCTTCCATCAGAGCCGCGTTGACTGCGAGGATGCCCACCGCCAGCACGGTGTAACGTACCAGCGAAGAGGATGCGGAGGTGCATGCCCCTCCGTCATGCATAAGCATTCGGTTGACGGTGAAATTCGTTAGCGCCGAGATGATGCGGGCACCAATCACGGCTGCCAGCAGCGGAGCGCCTATGCCCATCAGGACGAAGAAGGCGATAGCATCCACAAGGAAGCCGGTCAGGAAAGACGAAACCAGGAAGGCAAGCAGCGGCGCGTAAATGAGCGCCGAGTCCTGCAGAGGCCTAAAGTGGCTGGTCGGGTTGCCCGGCTCGTAGACCTTCACAATAGGTACCTGCACCAATTCCACGTCTGCGCGGGTTGCTCGCAGAAGCATGGAGAACTCGTACTCATACTTATCGCCGGGGATCTGCAGCAGCCAGTCCAGAATCTGCGGAGTGAAGCCGCGCAGACCGGTCTGGGTATCTGCCACGCGGGCGCCGGTCGCCAGGGCGAAGAAGCCTACGGTTGCGCTGTTGCCAATCTTGGAGCGTAGCGGCACCTTGGTGCCTTCTTCGCCGGCGTTTGGGTCGGGCTTGGTACGCACGCCGAGGATGATGCTCATCTGGCCTGCCGCCGCTGCGATTTCGGTGCGCACGCCCACACGGAAGATGTCCCGGGGTAGGTGCTGGCCGTCTGCATCGGCGGTGACGATGACCTCGCCGGAACGGTTTGCTTTCACCCAGGCGATGCCGGTGCGCAGTGCCGCACCCTTACCCTTGTTGACCGGGTGGGCCTGCACGGTCACGCCGTCGATACGCAGTTCGGTAAAGATTGGCGCATAGGTGCTGCCGGAGCCATCGTCAATGATGAGAATTTCTGTATCCGGATCCTGTTCACGCAGGGCACGGACAAACCGGACTAGTGATTGGTCCGGTTTATAGGCGGGTATCAGGATAATCACGATGCGCTCCCTGCTATGTAGAGGATGTCGCTGGTGCCACGTTCCTTGGTGCCACCCTGCGGGCGATTGACCAGCTCATTGTTGAAGACCATGGCGGAGGAGCCACCACCGTCCAGGTTGTAGGCGCTCACGCAGCCGAGGTCCTTGAACATCTGGGCGAACTCGGGCATCGTCACGCCACGCGAGTAGTTGGTGGAGCGGCCATCGACCACAATGAAGACCAGGTGATTGGTGCCGAGCACACCCACACCGGTTCGCGGCTGGTTGCCCTGGATGGAGTGGTTACCAAAGTTGGTGTCCACCTCGACGCTGTCGATGCCGTCGACGATTGCGGAGTCCTTGACCAGCGCGGGGCCGAAGGAGAGAGTGTTCCACACACCCTCGTTGACGAGGGTCTGGGCATTGGTTGCGGTTTCGTCGTAGAGCTTGACGGAGCCGTCGCGGTAGAAGGCGAAGCCTTCACGTGCGCCGGAGTCACGGTAGACAACACCGTTTCGGATCACGATGCCGGTGGTACGGAAGCCATAGTAGTCACCGTTGATTGCCCAGATGCCGTTGTGTTCAGCCGCCATGTTCGAGGGGGTGTCGATGATGTTCTGGCCGAACTTGTTGTTGGCGAAGGCGCTTCGCAGCAGAGTCGCGTTGTCGAGCTTTATGTCTGCTACGAAGGAGACGACCACATCCGAGCCGCTACCGGTGGTGTTGGTGGTGATGGTGATAGAGCCTTCGTTAGCGGTGAGGCTCTGACCGTTGACCTTCACGCCAGTCAGTTCGGTGGGGTCTGCGGTGGCGGAGCCGGAGGCGCTTGCGTTTGCCTGGGCTGCTGCCGCCTCGTAGGCGGTGGTGTCTTCGATTTCGGTGTGCTCTGCCAGGTAGCGGTTGTATGCCCACCCCGTACCGCCGCCGACTACTGCGAGTGCACCGAGGCCGCCGCCGATAAAGATTCGACGAGTGAGATTCTTCTTGGCTAGCTTCTGCTCTGCAGCGGTTTGTACTGCGTTAGCTTGTTCTGCCGCGGTCTGGGTGGTCTGGTCAATGTTCTGAGTCATGTTCTGTTCGTTGTTCATGTCTCTAGAATGCCGGCCTATTCTCTGTGCCAGTCATGACTAAGCTGTGCAGGAGCTATGTATGATTATTCATTTCAAACTTTTTTATTACCAACTATGCTCTATTATCAAATAGATTTATGCATATCTATGTATAAACATGTTTATTGGCTCTGCGCCC
>NZ_JAPWAL010000025.1:0-15612 GCF_041432905.1 Rothia sp. 27098_8_161
GGGTGCCGCCCACAGAATTGAAAGCACGCACCGGGGAATTTACACCGCCAGGAATTACCGCGCGAGAACGCTCAAACAGCTTCTCGCTGGCTTCGTGGTGCAGCGGGTGGGTAGAGGAAGAAGTCATCGTATCGGTGCCTTTCAACAGGGACGGCGAACTAAAGAATTACAGGGGACGATACACACCGGGCGACAGAGCCTGTACGCTACTAACGTCCCGTACCTAACCATCATAGGCGCTACAGATGAACCGCAGGTGACAAGCACCTGAACGTACCGAAAGGTGACGATAAAACACAACCGGCAGATTAGGTAACAGATAGGTGAAGAAACTCAGAAACTAACGCATATGCCGGTCAGTATCCAGACGGTGCAGCACCTGAGTGTCCTGATCAAACAACCAGTTCTTATCAAAGAGCAGACGCACAAACGCCAAGCCCATACCCAACGCCATGAAAATCAGCATGGACTGCACAAAACCGGTCGTCGCCGAATACATGTCACCGCTGGCAAAATGCGACATGGAACGATAGAACGGAACACCCGGAACCATCGTCACCACCGCCGGAACCGACAGCGAAATACGTGTGTACTTACGATGATGCAGCGGCGCCACAATCTCTGCCAAAATACCCACACCAAACACTGCAATCGTCGCCGCCATATGTGCGGGCATACCCGCCTCCACCATGTAAATACGGGCGGGGTTCGCCACCGCAGCAATTACACCACCCCACAGGCACGCCACCGGAGAGGCAGCAAAAAGCATCGCAAAGCCAGCCGCCGCAACACCCGAGGAAAGCACCTGCAACACCAAATACAGGGTAGGATGCAGATTAAGAGGTGCCGGAGCATCCAGCGGCAAATGAAATAGCGACCCCAAAACCCACACCGCAAACGACGCACTAATCAGCAACAAACCCACATACGTCAGACGTGAAATACCCGCCAAAAAGTCCATACGAGAAATGTCGAGCATACCCGTCACCATGGGGAAACCCGGCACCAAGAACAGCACCGACGAAATAAAACCAATCATATGGTTCGGACTAATCCAACTTGCCGCAACCAGCACATTAACAATCGCAATGTACAGACTCGCCGCCAAGAAACCACAAGCCATCCACGTGGCCATATGGCTCACCCCGCGCTTGAGCAGAGTCGAACGCAAATACTGGCCGGCACCCGCCGCGAAGAACACAACCGAGCACTCCACCAGGCCGCCACGGTTCAAGAACGCGAACCCGGCACACGCCACAGCCGACGCCAACGCCAGCATCCACGCGGTGTACAGTGGCTTCGCCGAATCGATACGGTCCAGCTCAGCGTTCGCCTCCGCAGGAGTGATCTTTTCAGGAAGCTCAGAAATGAACTTACCCAACTGATCCAGCTTATGAGCGTTAATACCCATCGTGCGCTGCTCAGCGACCTCAGTACGGAAATTACCGTCCGTGTACGAAGAGGTCGAAATTTCGGTGAAGGTCACCTGCGCGTGATGCTCCTTCAACCCCACAGCCTTCGCCAAACGCGCCATCGACGCCTTAATACGGTACGCACTCGCACCCGACTTCATCAGGATGCGGCCCAGGCGGAGCACCACCTGAGACTGCGCCACCAAATGCTCATGCGCTAGGCGGGTAGAGCCCAGATAGATACTGCGCGTGTTTGTATCCGGGTAGGGTTCGTGTGAAGGGTTGCGGTGATGGTCCATTGAGGGCGCTCCCGGGCTAATTTCTGTCAATGCGTTGTGCATACTCTTTTTAGCATAGGGGAGATGGCCAGCCGACGATAGCGTCAGCCTGTCAGCAAAGGCGAGATAGTTGGGTAGCCGAGGTGAGTTTAGCGACGCACCGGCCAGCGGCCGTCAATGACCTCAGATTCCTTACCCGGTTGCGTACGCAACCACGCCTGGAAGCTTGCCGCCTGCTCCGCCGCCCACTGAACCTGCTGCTCATGCAGCTGGCGCGCATCCACGTTGAGGACCTCGGGGAACTGCTCGGTGAGCTTCACCAGCAGACGCTCCGCTGCCAGGGCGTCATCAGCGGACGTGTGCGAATTCTCCAGGGAGACACCGTATTCGGCGGCGAGAACCTCCAGGGTGCGCTTGCCGCGCTTACGCGGAATCACGTGCTTATGCAGAACGTACGGGTCGAGCACCACACCCGGCGGCAGCTCACCGTTGGCAATATTGTGGCGCAGCATCTCGTGGTGCAGCACCGAAAAATCGTAGGCGGCATTGAACGCAATAATCGGCACGCCGTCAAGGTTTAGCGCACCAATCGCGCCGGCAAGCTCCCACACGACCTCGCGGGCGGGACGACCGTGCTCACGTGCGTACTCGGTCGTAATACCGTGCACGGCGGCGGCACCGGCAGGAATCTCAACGCCGGGGTCAGCCAGCCACTCGCCACGGCGCACCACATTACCCTGAGGATCCAGCAGAATCAGGGAAGCAGTCACGATGCGGGCGGTGGTGACGTCCACACCGGTGGTTTCAAGGTCAAAAGTGGCGCGCAGGCCGTTCATCCAGGTCATGCTATAAGACTAACCCAGTGGAGAAGGAGACGCGCGCCCGGTCGTCACGCGGCTGCGGATAAGCCCCCCCGGTAGGGCAGCATATTAAGCCCCGGGAGCGACATATATAAGTCACCGGGGCGGCATATAAGCAGCCGACGACCCCGATGACCGACGACAAGGTACAAGCGTGCTACAGCCGATAGACTGAAACCATGACAACCCAACTTCTCACCGGTATCCCCGGAACCGGTAAAACCCACCACCTCACCGAACGCGCCCTGCGCTACCTTGCCGACGGGAACGACCCCGCCCGGCTGCTCATCCTCGCACCCACCCGCACCGCCGCGACCCGCATGCGAGACGTCATCGCCGCATCCAGCGACCGTAGTCTCTCCGTAGCACCCACCCGCGCCTGGGCAGCATACGCCTTCGACCTGCTCAAACGAGCCCAAACCCGGGGTCTACTCAGCGGCGTGGAAGGCAACCTCAAACTCCTCTCCGGCCCCGAACAAGACGTCATCATCGGCGAACTACTCGCCAACCACGCCGAAGGCATCGCACCCGGACCCGCCTGGCCCGACGTACTCCGCGACGCCCTCGCAACCCGCGGATTCCGCCACGAAATCCGCGACTTCTTCGACCGCATGGCAGAATACGACCTCACCGCCGAAGACGTACACGCCCTGGCCACCGAACACAACCAGCCCGCCTGGCACGCCCTCGCCCAACTGCACACCGAATACCGTGCCGTGCGAGCCCTCCGCGCCAAAAACGCCTACGACCCGGCAGTACTCATCAACGACGCCTGCCGACTGCTGCTGCGCGCCCCCGAATTCCTCGCCGAAGAACGCCGCCGCTACGACCTGATCCTCATCGACGACGTGCAGGAACTCAGCCCCTCCATCTACCGGCTGCTGCGCCTCATTGCCGCAGAAGTCGCTCCCGCAGACGCCGCGCACCTGACCGAAACCCACCCCGACCTCTTCGCTGAAGGACCCCAGGTTGTCATGACCTACAGCGACGAAGCCGTCGTCCAGGGCTTCCGTGGCGCCCGCCCCGACCTCGTTACCACCCTGCAGGCAAGCTTCCCGAGCATGCGCATCCGCACGCTCACCACCTCGTACCGCCTGCCCGCATTCATGATGCCGCTCGTGGCGGACATTCGCCGCCGCCTGCCGCGCTACACCCGATTCGTGCCGTTCACCCCCGAGCAAGAGGGTGTAAAGAACGGTGCGCAGGAGGGGTCAAAGAACGGTGCGCCCGCAACCTTCGGACGCATCAACACCACCCCCGCCGACGAAAACCTCACCTGGGGCGCCGCCGACGAACCCCTGCTGCACCTGGGCGCCGACGGCAAAATCCTCGACCCCGCGCACTACCGCACCGCACCCGCCGGCGTGTATAAATATGCGCTCGCCAGCTCGCAGGACGAGGCGAACCTCATCGCCCAAATGCTGCTTGAAGAACGCATCTACGGCAACCACCCCTACCGAGAGTCCGCCATCATCGTGCGCAGTAGCGCGGATGTGGCGCGCATCCGCCGTGTGCTCTCCTCGAACGGTATTCCCTCGCGTACCTCCGCGGCGCTCGTGCCGGTGCGCGACGAGCCCGCCGTACGCCCCTTCCTCGATGCGCTCAGTCTGCTCGTCTACGCCCGCAAGCGCGGCGAGAAGGCACTGAACCCCGCCGTGCACATGCCCGCTGCAGAAGCTACAGAGGCGGGGGAGCGCGGCGGCTACGAAGCCCTCAGCGCAACCGAAGCTGAAGAGCTCATGCGCCGAAGCCTCGATGACGTCATCGCCGAAGAAAGCCGCGCCAACCCCCTCGGCGGCGCGCAGAGCGCTATCACCCTGCTCACCTCCCGACTCGGTGGCGCATCCAGCATGGACGTGCGACGACTCCGCCAGCAGCTACGTTCCATCGAACTGCAAAGCGGTGGCCACCGCCCCAGCGACGACCTGCTCCTCGGCGCACTGCTACACCCCGAAACCCTCCCCGAAGAGGGCGTAGGACGCGCCGTGCACCGCATCGCAGCCGTGCTCTCCGCCGGACGTAAAGCACTCGCGCGCCCCGAATCCACCAGCACCGAAGTGCTCTGGGCGCTCTGGGAAGCCAGCGGCCTCGAAAAGACCTGGGTTACCCAGTCGCGCGGCGCAGGCCCCGACGCCGACGCAGCCCACCGCAACCTCGATGCCATGATCGGTCTCTTCGAAGCCGCCGACCGCTTCGACGAGCAGATGCGCGGCGCCGGTGCCGAGCAGTTCCTCGACTTCATCGACGCGCAGGACCTACCCATGGACACCCTCGCCGCCCGCGGCGTACGCCAAGACGCAGTCGAGATTCTTACCCCCGCGCTCGCCGCAGGTCAGTCCTGGCGCACCGTATATGTATGCGGTCTGCAGGAAGGCACCTGGCCCAACACCACCGTGCGCGGCTCCCTGCTGAGCACCGGCGACCTTGTGGACCTATGCGATGCGCGCCTCCGCCAGCGTGCCCAGCAGACAGAACAGCAGGCGGGGGAGGAGGAGCCTACGCCGCCTGCCCGCATCCGCAGCTACCCCGAACGCGTGCGCGACACCCGCCACGACGAGCTGCGCATGTTCGCCGTCGCTGCCACCCGAGCCAGCACCCGCCTCGTACTCACCGCCGTACGCAACGACGATGAAGCACCCGGCGAGTTCTTCGACTTCGTCCTACCCGCCGACGCGGTCGGCGACTCCACGGACGTGCCCATTACCCGCGTACGCCGCCCCGCCACCCTGCGTTCCCTGGTGGCGGAGCTTCGCCGCACCCTCGTTGAGGAGTCGCTGAACGCGATGCGTGCCGAAGACGCTCAGGACGGCACACAGGCCGGAAACGCACCGGCTGAAGACGCACTCACCCCGGAGGCTTCCGCGTACCGACTTGATGCCGCCTCCCGCATTCTGGCGCGCCTGGCGAATGCGCAGGCCCCCGGCGCCTCACCCGACGAGTGGTGGGGTCTGCTGCCGCTTTCTAGCACGGAACTACTCTTTGCGCATAGCCCGGCAGACCACGCTGAGCTGGCCGAAAACCATGCCGAAGAGCCTGCCGAAAACCCCGGCCGCCGCACCATTATGCTCTCGCCCTCGCGCCTGGAAACCATTCACAGCTCCCCGCTGGATTGGCTGGTTTCTGCCGCCCGCGCGGAAGCCCAGACCGACCTGTCCCGTTCCCTCGGCACGCTTATTCACGCCATCGCCGAGAAGTACCCGACCGGCACCCTCGAAGAGCTCCAAACCGCCCTCGATGAGCGCATTAGCTCCCTCGGCGTTCCCGCCCGAAAGGACGACGAAACCGACGAAGAGTACCGCGAGCGCGTGCCCTGGGAATCCTACGCCCTCTACGAGCGCGCCAAGCGCATGATTCTGCGCCTGAGCTACTACTACCGTCAGCACATGGGCGACGCCGGCTGGCAGAACCTCGGCGTTGAAGGCTCCTTCGCGGTGCGTGTGCCCGTGCCCTTCGACCCCGCCGGTGAAGTCGGCGAGCTGGACGCGCTGCTCACCGGTCGTGTGGACCGCCTCGAGGGTACCGCCTCGGCGGAGGACGACACCCGCCGCTACGCCATTGTCGACCTGAAAACCGGCAAGTCTAAGCCGAGTGGGTCGGAGATGGAGACGCATCCGCAGCTTGCCGCCTACCAGATTGCGGTGGAGGCTGGTGCGGGTGAACAGCTGGAGGAGCGTTACCGTGCCGAAGTTGCCGCCTTGGAGGCGGGCGAACCGCTACCGGATGCCCGCCCCCAGGAGCTGGAGTACACCGGCTATACGGGTCGTTCCGGAGGCGCGGCGCTCGTGCAGCTGGGCGCCTCGGGCGTGAACGATGAGAGCAAGACTCGCCTGCAGGTTCAGCCCGCCCTGACGGAGCACGATTCGTGGGCGGCTGAGCTGGTGCAGCACGCCGCGGAGCTGATTGCTGGCTCGCAGGTACAGGCTCGTCACCGTGAGGGTGGCTACGGGTGCCGTCTGCCGGAGATTTGCCCGATTTGTACGCGCGGGCGTCAGGTGACGCAACCCTAGTAGCCGCGTACCCCCGTTTACTTTCGATATCACTCACACTGAACCTCCCATGAGAATGATCCATGAGGAAGAGGAATCATGATTGACTCTGGCGCATACGGCGCTGATATGCACAGTGCTACTAACCTCGGCGCTCACCCCGGTTCTGGCACCGACATGCTCACCCCCGCCCAGTGGTGCGAGCACAATAGCTGGCAGCTGCCCAACGGCGTGCTCTTCTCGGCAGAAGCCGCCACGAATGACCCCGCGCTGAAGCCTACCGACTACCGCAGTGCCCTTGACATTGCCGAGATGCTCAACGGCGCTGACGGTAAGAAACCGACCCCCGAGCAGGTACGCATGATTGAGGCGGGCCCTGCCCCGACCCTCGTCATTGCCGGTGCCGGTTCGGGTAAGACTGCGACCATGGTTGACCGCGTGATTTGGCTGGTCGATAACGGTTTTGTACGCCCTGAAGAGGTTCTCGGCGTGACCTTCACCCGCAAGGCGGCAACCGAGCTGCGCAGCCGTATGCGTGCCGGCCTGAATACGCTGCGCCGTAGCCGTCGCGTCGCCCCGACCGATGAGGAGCTGCGCGAGGGCGTCGCTGACCCGACCGTGCTCACTTACCACTCCTACGCGAATAACCTGGTCAAGGAGTACGGTCTGCGCCTGGGCGTGGAGCAGGACGCACAGATGCTTGGCGAGGCGCAGAAGTGGCAGCTTGCCGCGCAGATTGTGCAGTACTGGGAGGGGGAGCTTCCCCTCGATAAGGACGGCGTGCCGGTGTCTGCGGCGACCATGATTAACCAGATGCTGCAACTCTCTGACGAGTGCGCGGAGCACCTGGTGGAGCCGCAAAAAGTCATTGATTTCTGCACCGAGCAGTTAGCGGCGTACGCGGCGGTGCCCGAGCCTCGCCGTGAGACAAAGACTGAGAAGGACAGTCTGAAGGTTCAGCGTCTGCTGCGTAACCGCCGAGTGTACGCGCGTATGGCGGTCAGCTACGCCCGCGTGAAGTCGCGCATGCAGGTGCTGGATTTCGGTGACCTGATGCGTTTTGCCGCCCGCATTGCGGAGTCTGACCCGGCGATTCGTGAGGGTGAGCGTGCCCGCTTCAAGGTGGTTCTGCTGGACGAGTTCCAGGACACTTCGCACGCGCAGATGAGCTTGTTCTCCTCGATTTACGGTGCCGATGAGGCGGCGGGTATTCCGGCGCATCCGGTGATGGCTGTGGGCGACCCAAAGCAGTCGATTTACGGTTTCCGTGGTGCTTCGGACGGTCAGATGTTCAGCTTCTACCGTCATTTCCCGACTGAGCATGTGCAACCGCTGTTCCTATCCATTGCGTGGCGTAACGATATTTCGGTGCTGAACGCAGCAAACCACGTGGCGGAGAAGCTGAAGGAGGTTCCCGAGTGGGTGCGTGCCGCCGACGGCGATATTACCGCCGCTCAGGTTCCTGACCTGCGCCCGCGCTGCGCCCTGATGGGGGAGCCTGGTTCGCCCGCTTTTGAGCAGGCTGCCGCGGGCATGGTGGGGCGCGTTGATTTGACGTACCACGACTCTGACCGCGAGGAGGCTGTGGCTATCGCCGAGCGTATTGCGGCGATGCGTGCGCAGGCGGTGCGCGAGTATGAGCGCGCCTACGCGGCGCATCGTTCCGGTGATGGTTCAGTGCGTCCGCGTCTGAAGATGCCCGAGATTGCGGTGTTGGCGCGTGTGCACGGTCAGCTGGACCCGATTCGTGTGGAGTGTGAGCGCCTGGGTATTCCGGTGCAGCAGGTGGGTTTGGGCGGCTTGCTCTCCCAGCCGGAGGTCGTGGATTTGGTGTCGGCGTTGCGTGTGCTGGCTGATCCGAACCGTTCGGATGCCCTGGCGCGCCTGCTGACGGGTGCGCGTTGGCGTTTGGGTGCGGCGGATATGTTGGCGCTGGGCGATTGGGCGCAGTCTCTGGTGCGTGAGCGTGAGCGTGCCCTGCGTGAGCAGATGGCGTTGCGTATGCTCGCCGAGGCTGAAGACGCCGACGACGCAGCTGCTATCAACCTGCATGCGGAGCACCTGCGTGCCGCCCAGGAACGTCTGGACGAAACCCTCAAGGGTGCGGTGGAGGATTCCTCCGGTTACGCCTCCCTCA
Source organism: Rothia sp. 27098_8_161 (assembly GCF_041432905.1). Taxonomy (NCBI): domain Bacteria; kingdom Bacillati; phylum Actinomycetota; class Actinomycetes; order Micrococcales; family Micrococcaceae; genus Rothia; species Rothia sp. 27098_8_161. The sequence continues at coordinate 8,674 of NZ_JAPWAL010000025.1, forward strand.
TCGAGGCGGTGGAGAACCTGCCGCAGGACGGTGTGGACGGTGAACCCCTCTACGGTGAGCAGTACCGTGGCCGCCGTTTCTCCCCGGCGGCGCTGGAACGTCTGCGTGCTTTTGCTGAGCAGATGCGCGTGTTGCGTGCCGGTTTGAGTGAGGATTTGGGCACGCTGCTGTACGAGATTGAGCGGACTATGCTTCTCGATATTGAGTTGGCGGTTCGCCCGGGTACCGACCCTCTGGGTTCGCGCGCGAACTTGGACGCTTTCCACGAGGTTGCTGCCGCCTACGGTATGTCGGCACCGCGTATTAACGCGATGATTTACGCCGGTTCTGACGGTGTGAGCGCGGAGGAGGACGATCCGGGTGCGCGCCGCTTCCTGCTGTCTTCGGGCGGTGTGAGCTACGTGATGGGCTTCCTCGCCTGGCTTGAGCGTGCCGATGATGAGGAGAAGGGCTTGGCGTTGGGCACGGTGGAACCTGACCCGAACGCGGTGCAGCTGATGACCATGCACGCCGCGAAGGGCCTGGAATGGGATCATGTGCTTCTGCCTGGTCTGTGCGGTACTGCGACCGGCGGGCAGACCCCGAACCTGTGGCAGATGTCGGCTAATGCGGCTCTGCCCTGGCCGCTGCGTGGCGACCGCGAGTACCTCCCGTCAATCCTTGAGAGTGCGGAGGAGATTACCGCCTTCGAGAAGGCGAAGAACCTAGAAGACTACCTGGACGAGCATAAGGAAGATGCCGCCGAGCACGCCGGCATGGAGGACCGCCGCCTCATGTACGTGGCGATGACCCGTGCCCGTAACCTGCTGGCGATGAGCGCCTACCGCTGGAAGAGCTCCGCTACGCAACCTCAGCCGGTGCAGCCCTTCTGGGAGGAGCTGATGGAGATGCTTTTCAAGTCGCTCTTCAGCATGGGCACGCCCACGGTAGATACGCCCTCTGTGCGCTTCGAGGAGACGATGGATACCCCCTGGGCGGCGCCCCAACTGGTGGGTATGGGCCTGTCGTATACGATTCCGAACCCCGCTGATAAGCGCAAAAAGGTGCACCTGAACCATGTGCGCCGCTGGGTTGAGCAGCTGGCTGAGTCGAAGTACCGCCTGACCGAGCCGGTGACCCTGGTGCACGGTACGGTCGTGGACCCCTCGAATCTGCCGCCCACCCCTGATGAGGCGGCCTTGCTGGAGGGTCTGGACCTCTACCCCGTAGACGCTGATGAGCTCACCCCCGAGCAGGTGGAGGCACGCGCGAACGCTCGGGCAACCTACGCCGAGCAGGTGCAATGCTACGCATGGGCGCTGGTTGAGGTCATGGCTCCCGCCCTCGCGCAGGATTGGCAGCTGGCGGCTCCTTCCGTACGAGCACGCACGGTAGCGGAGAACTGCACCCGACTGAACCTGCCGGTGCCCGAATGGATCATCGAAGCCACCGAGCGGGAGAAATGGAGTGAGGCGCAACCGCCTCAGCCCGGTTTTTCGCCCACGGTGGCGGCGGCGCTGCCGATTGAGGTGCGCGGCCAATTCGCCCAGAAGAACTACGAAGACAGGAACCCGAACCTGGGTGCGGTGCTGACCGCCATGTGGCCTTTTGACCCGCTGGAGCGCCCCGTGATTTGGCGTTGGGCTTCTGATGACGCTCTCACGCAGGGCACGAAGGAGGTGCTTCGCCGCGGTCAGCATGAGCACCTGGAGCGTGAGATTGCAATTAACTCCTCGAGCCGTCGCGAGGCGGTGGAGCGTGCCGCCCTGGCGGTGGAGCTCGCCGTCGGCGCGGGTGACGAGGGTACCCCGTATGAGGGTACCGAGTTTGGGGCGGCAGGGGAGAGCGCAAGCAGCCCTGTACCCGCCGCATCCACAGCGCATGGTGAGTCCGCCATTCCAGAATCCCTACGCCAGCAGGTGGTGGACTGGGAACGCGAAGCCGATCTGCTGCTGCTCATGAGGTGGCAGACCGACCCGTTGCTCAGCGATCAGCTGCCGGGGCACCTGTCCGCCTCCACGTTCATCCGCCTGAGCGAGGACCCGCAGGGCACGGTGCATCAGCTGATGCGCCCGGTGCCTCAGCGTCCCTCGCGTGCGGCAACGATTGGTACGGCGGTGCACGCGCTGATTGAGGAGCACTTCGGGGTAGTGCCGAGCTCCGACCCGCTGGAAGCACCCGATGCGGAGGACATGGTGGGCGTTGACCTGCCTGGTTCCGCTGCCTCCTCCCCCGCGCCCGCTGAGCCTGCAGACTCCTCTGATTTTGCAGACCTGCAGGAACAGGATGAGTTCACCTTCGAAGACGCCTACGAGGAGTCCGAGAGCGAAATGGAGGCCTCCGTTCAGCGCCTCTGGGAGCGCTTCGCCGATAGCGAGTGGGGCAGCGACGAGTGGAAGGACCGCATCTGGGCGGTCGAGTACCCGGTCGAAACCCATATTGAGGGCGTAAGCCTGCGCGGCCGTATTGACGCGGTGTTCCGTACCGAGGACGAGGACGGTGAACGCTGGGTCCTGGTGGACTGGAAGAGCGGTTCCCGCCCAAAGATGGCGACCATGCAGTCTCGACGCTTCCAGCTGGGTCTGTACCGTATCGCGTTCTCCCGCATTATGGGCGTGGACCCGGAGCGTATCAGCACCGTGTTCGTGTACCTGGGCGGCAAGGGCGTTGCGGAGGTGTGGGATCACCAGATCCATGGCGGCCTACCCACGGAGGCACAGCTGGCGAAGGTGATTCGTGAGGCGCGCAAGGGCTAGGTAGCAGGTCTAAACAGCATCAGGTAGGAGGCGCTCGCGTACTAGCGTGCCCCGCTAGTATGCGCCGTGCCAGTCTGCGCAGTGCGAGCACAAGCTGTCACCGAATATAGAAAAAGCAGCTCACATAGGCTTTGCGCCTCGTGAGCTGCTTTTCTGTGCGGACTTTTACGGGGTAATGCCAGAGGACGCCTCTTCACCCCACTGCATTAGGGTGAGGAGGCGTCCTCAGCCGCTGAAGAACTATAGAGCTCCTTCGTGCCCTTGTCCGGGAAAGAATCGCGCCGAACGACTGCCGCTCTCGCGACCTCACTCGCGCCGCCGACGCCCCGTGGGGTTTGCGTGCGTCTATACTCTCAAACACAACCTTGAAAGTAGCTCTATAGTTTTCTGCCATCGGTGATTGGTTGCGCGGTGCATGAATCCGGCTCGGGTCTGACATGACTGGTCAGGGCCCCGTCCAATCTGTCTCCCCTTTTTATCGCTGCCACGATATCAGCACTGGTCAGTGCGCTATGGGGAATGTGTCCGCAGGTTTTCTTGCGGCACAGCAAAAGTATTCCAGGAGTTTTTGAAAAAATCTATAGGGAAAGTTTTTGCCCCAAAATGCACTATTTTGAGCGTAGCTCAAGGTCAAATTGAGGCTCTGTGGACTCTTGAAATCAAAAGTTGGTTTATGTGGATTTATAGTGCATTTGCGCCCAGGAAATATTGTGAATAGCATCTTTACCGCACCTTTAAGTCTCAGCCTTAATCTGAGCCATTCCTGTACAAAAATGCAAAACTGGCAGTCAAAAGGTGATGGGAAACACATAAAAAATATTGATAAAAAGCCCGCTAAAGCCCCTCCGCTAGCCCTTATAGACATGATTCTGCCGGTTTGACAGATACCCAGGACAACTGATTTCACTGGGCACAGGTCAGAGGATATAAACCCAATAGATACACTTCAGCCCCGCAGTGCAGTACTGCGGGGCTGAAACGAAAACCTATGCGGTAGGTGGCACCCTGGCGGGCAATAACCTAGCGGGCAGCAATCTAACAGCTACTCGGTGGGACCGACCAGCGGGCCGACCTCCTCCTGACCGAGCAGTTCGCCGGAAGCTCGCAGGTCGTCCTGAATGTCCAGGAGCATGGACACTGCGTGGGTTGCGCCGTCGCGGTCGCCGATCTCTACGGTATGGGTGAGCCACTGGGCGATTGCAAACTCCGCGTAGAAGTTCGCGCGCTGCGCCAGGTAGGCGTCGGGTAGCTGAGGCATCTGCTGGCGGTACACCTCGATTACCTCGTCGGTGAAGTCGATGTCCTGGCAGGAGTACAGCCAGGCGAAGTCCTGCGCGGGGTCGCCCACGTGCACATCGGACCAGCCGGTGACTTCTACGATGCGTGCCGTCGAGGGCGTGACGTGCAGTACGAGGTTCTCGGCGCCCATGTCACCGTGGACCACGCGCGGGCGGAACTGCCAAAGGGGTCCGGGGGAGAGCACGGTACGCCAGTGCGCGAGCAGATCGGCGGGAACCTTGCCGGTTGCGGCCGCACGCTCGAGCTCGGCGTTCTTACGCCGACGGATCTGCTCCGAAGAGTAGGAGGGCAGGTCGGCTTCGTAAATAATGTCTTCGGGCATCACGTGCAGGGTCGCGATGTCTTTGGCGATGATGGATGCCAGGGAAGGGCGGTTCGCTGCAACTTCGCGCCGGCTCAGCTCGGCGAGCTGGTCCACGTCGTAGATGGTGCCGGGGATGTGCGTGTACACGAATACGTTGCCACTCGCGTAGGGTACGGTGCTGGCGACGGTGGGTACGGCGAAGGGCAGTCGGGCGCGAAGGCCGGGGCTGAACGACTGCAGGATGAGGTGTTCAGCTTCAAGACGCATGCTGGCGTCGGGGCGGCGTGGAGCGCGCACTCGCCAGCGGCGACCGGTGGAGTCGGCGATGATTGCCGAGTCGAAGTCGTCGCTGTCTTCGCGGACTGGTTCGGCGCCGACAGGGTAAATCCCGGGCACTCCGGCGGAGACAATGGCTGCTAGCTGAAGGGGAGATAAAGTCACGGGTTAAGGTTACCAAACCAATATGTACCGTTTAGTAGTTTTTGGGATATTTATGTCAAGCGGTGAAGATACTTGTGGACAAGCCTAAACGTGCTTATCTGCGTATTCCTGCGCATTTCGTTGAGCTTCTAACCGTGCGGGTCCAAGGCGGGTTCCTCACACCCTGATTCCTCACGCCCTGAACGAAAGCAACAGTTAAGAAGCCGCGGTGGGTCTGGAGAACACAGGCTGGGAGAATACAATGGAAGACCGGCTATCACCGCCTCGCGCACCCGTATGCCCCGCGAGAGCGTATACCGCCTGTCCGTACCGCCCGCCTTACTGATGGAGCATTATGACCGCCACACCTCAGCAGCCTCAGCATATGATCTCCGCAGACGACATTCTTGCCGGGCTCGACCCGGATCAGCGTGCGGTCGCCACCGAGCTGGACGGCCCCATGCGCGTGCTCGCCGGTGCCGGTACCGGTAAGACCCGCGCGATTACGCACCGCATAGCCTACGGTATTGCGATTGGTCGCTACCAGGGCCCGCGCGTACTCGCCCTGACCTTTACCCTGCGTGCTGCGGAGGAGATGCGTACCCGCCTGCACCAGCTGGGTGCGCACGGAGTGCAGGCACGTACTTTCCACTCGGCGGCACTGCGTCAGCTGGTGTACTTCTGGCCGCAGGTGGTGGGCGGTACCTTCCCATCTATCGTGCAGAATAAGGCAACGCTCATTACGGAGGCGGCGAACCGTCTCCGCATCAGCACTGACCGTTCCCTGCTGCGTGATTTGGCATCGCTGATTGAGTGGGCGAAGGTTCAGCTGCTGACCCCGGACACCATCATGCAGCGTCTGAGTGAGAAGCAGCTGCCCTCGGCGATTACCCCGCAGAATATGCAGCGTATTTTCCAGGCGTATGAGGATTTGAAGGATGAGCGTAACCTCATCGACTTTGAGGACGTACTGTTGCTGACCATCGCCATGCTGGAGGAGGACGAGAAGCTTGCTGCGACCGTCCGCAACCAGTACCGCCATTTTGTGGTGGACGAGTACCAGGACGTGTCCCCGCTGCAGCAACGTCTGCTGGATGTGTGGCTGGGCGGCCGCGAGGATATTTGCGTGGTGGGTGATGCCTCCCAGACGATTTACTCTTTTACCGGCGCGACCAGCCGTTACCTGTTGAATTTTGCGCGCCGGTACCGCGGCGCGCATACGGTGAAGCTGACCCGCGACTACCGTTCCCATTCGCAGGTGGTGGAGTTGGCGAACCGTCTGTTGGCGGCGCGTCGACCGCATCCGGATTCGAGCCCGCATTCGTGGGCGCCGCCGCTGGAGCTGATGTCTCAGCGCGGCCCCGGCGTGGACGTGGAATGGTTCGGCTACGCGGACGATGAGCAGGAGGCCGCCGGCATCGCCGAGGATATCCGCGACCTGATTGAGAAGGACGGTGTGCCGCCTTCAGAGATTGCGGTGCTGTTCCGCACGAACGCGCAGTCGGCGGCGATTGAATCTGCGCTGGCTACCGCCCACATTCCGTACCAGCTGCGCGGCGCGGAGCGTTTCTTTGAGCGCCCCGAGGTCAAGCAGGCGATGCTTGCCCTGCGTGGTTCGGCCAAGTCCACCGACGGTACCGAGGACGTCACCCGCTACACCCGCGATGTGCTCGGCGGCATCGGCTATAAGGAGGAAGCCCCCCTTTCGGGAGGCGCCACCCGCCAGAAGTGGGAATCCCTCGCCGCACTCGTGCACATGGTGGACATGATGGCGCAGAACCGCCAAGAGCAGCTTCAAGAGCATCGCGCAAACCCGCGCCCGGGTGTGCCCGAGCCGCTACCTTTGACCATGCACGAGGTTGTGGCGACTCTGAACCATCGCAGCGAATTCAATGATGCACCGCAGGTCAATGGCGTAACCCTCGCCTCTCTGCACGCGGCTAAGGGCCTGGAATGGGATGCCGTGTTCCTATGTGGCCTGAACGAGGGCCTCATGCCGATCACTTTTGCAACCACCCCGGATGAGGTGGATGAGGAGCGCCGCCTGCTGTATGTGGGCATTACGCGTGCTCGCAAGTATCTGTGGCTGACCTGGACGATGACTCGCACCGTGGGTGGTCGCGGTCAGCGGAAGCGTTCGCGTTTCCTGGACGATATTGATCCGGCGAAGCGCCGCCGCAG